>JAFAVH010000086.1 GCA_019242655.1 Methylobacteriaceae bacterium | reverse complement strand
TCCGGCACTATGACCGGTCCGCGGCTCAGATCGCTTGAGTGGATTTAGGTGGCAGCACCGAAATCCGCGAAGATGCGGGAAGCAAGGGACATAAATCGCCGCACATGGGCGCCGGGCGACCGGCACTAAAAAAAATTAGGATCGGCCGCTCGGCGCCCGTGTCCTTCTGCTGTTTGACTCTGCGCAAAAACATTGCGCACCAAGGATGACGCGCGCCCACATTCCCGGAGGTCCGCAGGACCATCCGGGACCCAGAGCAAATTCACTTAGTCCGCAGAACGAAGCGGCGGCCCCCCGGATCGCATTGCGCTTCGCTCCATGCGTCCGGGGAAGTGGTTCTCAACGGTGAGATCGCGCGCTCTTCCGCTCCAGAAGGAACACGGCCTGCGCGCCGAACAGGTTCCACGCCCACCACGGTGCGCGCACGCGCACGGGCTTGCCGTAGCGCGTCAGCGCGACGCCGCGCTCGATGCGGGCGCCGACCTCGTCGAGGAGGCTGACGAAATCGCGGATCGTGCAGAGATGGATGTTTGGCGTCTCGTACCACGCGTAAGTCAGCGTGTCGGTGCGCGGCATGCGGCCGAAGAACAACAATTGCAGACGCACGCGCCAATGGCCGAAATTCGGGAACGAGACGATGGCGCGCCGGCCGATGCGCAGCATGTTTTCCAACACCTTGCGCGGCTCACGCGTCGCCTGCAGCGTCTGCGACAGGATCACGTAATCGAAGGCGTTGTCGGGATAATCGATGAGATCGGTGTCGGCGTCGCCCTGTATGACCGAGAGGCCGTTCTTGACGCAATCGTTGACGCCGCGCTGCGACAATTCGATGCCGCGCGCATCGACGGCGCGCTCGTCGCGCAAGAGCTTCAACAAAGCGCCGTCGCCGCAGCCGACATCGAGCACGCGCGCGCCACGCGCCACCATGCGCGAGACGACAAGAAGATCGAGGCGTTCCGGCGGCGCGGCGCTTTCATCAGGCGCAATGAGATCGCCGACGCGATCGTCGATATAGCTGTCGCTCATGTTACGCTTATGCCGCTATCGCTCATGTCACGCCGATGCCGCTATCGCTTATGCCGCTTCGGTCGCCGAGTGTCCGATCCCGCGCGCCTCCGCCGCCGCACTGAGGAAGCCGCGCGTCGTCGCATGAAAATCCGGCTCTTCAAGCAGAAAAGCGTCGTGGCCTTTGTCGGATTGAATCTCGACAAACGACACCGACGCGCCGCCGGCATTCAGCGCATGCACGATCGCGCGCGAGGCGGAGGTCGGATAAAGCCAATCCGACGTGAACGAGATCACGCAGAAACGCGTCGGCGTGTTTTGGAATGCGCGCGCGAGCGAGCCGTCATAATCGGCGGCAAGATCGAAATAGTCGCAAGCGCGCGTGACGTAGAGATACGAATTCGCGTCGAAGCGATCGACGAAGCTCGATCCCTGGTAGCGCAAGTAATTCTCGACCTGGAAGTCGGCGTCGAAGGAGAATGTGTGCGCGTCGCGGTTCTGCAGGTTGCGGCCGAATTTGTTCTGCAATGCCTGCTCGGAAAGATAGGTGATGTGCGCGGCCATGCGCGCCACCGCCAGGCCCTTTGTCGGCGAGACGCCCTCGTCGAGGTAGCGCCCGCCGCGCCAGTTCGGATCGGCCATAATCGCCTGGCGGCCGACCTCGTGGAAGGCGATGTTCTGCGAAGAGTGGCGCGACGCCGTAGCGATCGGCATCGCCGCGAAAACGCGCTCCGGATAAGAGGCCGCCCATTGCAGCACTTGCATGCCGCCCATCGAGCCGCCGGCGACGCAGAGCAGCTGCTCGATGCCGAGATTGTCGAGAAGCAGCGCCTGCGCGCGGACCATGTCGCGGATGGTGACGACGGGGAAATCGAGGCCGTAGGCGCGGCCCGTCGCAGGGTTCGTCGCGGCCGGGCCGGTCGTGCCCATGCAGCCGCCGAGAACATTGGTGGCGATGACGAAGTAGCGATTTGTGTCGATCGGCTTGCCGGGCCCGACCATCGTCGCCCACCAGCCTTTCTTGCCGGTCACCGGATGGGTGTTGGCGACGTGCTGGTCGCCGGTCAGCGCATGGCAGAGAAGGATCGCGTTGGAGCGCGCGGCGTTAAGCGTGCCGTAGGTCTGGTAGGCGATCTGCAGCGGCGCGAGGCTGACGCCGGAATCGAGCGCCAGCGCCTCCGTTTCCGGCAGGCGCAGGACCGGGCTCTGCGGGTTATCCGCCTCACCGGAAGGAGCGCCGCGCGGCTGCCGCCGGGAGATGCTCTTCAGCGGGTTCGTTATTTCGAACATTTCGTTTTTTACGTAGGAGTGCGCTTGTCCCCGAGTCAAGGCATCTGAGCAGTTTGCGGCGCTCGCCGGCGCTTGTATTGAGGACCGCGCGAGGCCCTGCAATGAACGAGGTTAAGAAAAGCGAACGCGTCGACCTCTCCGCGTTGCGTCAGGAGATCGATCGCATCGATCTCGAGCTGCATCGCGGGCTCATGCAGCGCGGCGAGATCATCGATCGTCTGATCGCGGTCAAAGCGCGCCAGGGCGGCGGCTCCGCGTTCCGGCCGGGCCGCGAGGCGGAGATGATGCGCCGCCTCGTCGAACGTCACCACGGCCTCTTACCGCTGGATACCGTGGAAGGCATCTGGCGCATCATCATTTCCACGTTCACGTTCGTGCAGGCGAATTACAGCGTGCATGTCGACGTGTCCGGCGGCGACCCGCCGATGCGCGATTCGGCGCGCTTCCATTTCGGCTTCACCGTGCCCTACGTGCCGCATAACAGCGCTGCCGGCGTCATCGAGGCGGTCCGGCGCTCGCCGGGCGATCTTGGGATGGTGCGCATCGGCGGCAGCGCCGCCGATGGTGCGTGGTGGAGCGGCCTTGCCGACCCGCAGGCGCCAAAAGTCATCGCGCGGCTGCCCTTTGTCGAGCGCCCGGACCATCCTGCCGGCCTGCCGGTCTTTGTCGTGTCGAAACCGGTCGAGGATGCCGCCGCCCGCGACGTTCTCCTCTATGCGGTGCAGGTTGAGCGCTGGCGCGACGCGTTGCCGGCGCTGATCGCGGAGGAGCACGGCGAGATCATCGGCAACGCACCCGACCGGATGGGGCTCTCCCTGTTGGTCGCGCTGCCGAGCACGGACGCGCGGGACGTCGACGAGCGCTTGCGCACACTGCCGGGGGCGAGCCGCATCGCCGAGGTCGGCAGCCATGCCGCCCGTTTCGATGCGGCCTCTCGCGCTTCGAGCGCCGATGCTCTAAGCCGTTCGGCCTGATTTCGGAGCCAACATGTCCGCGTCTTCAGCCCGCCCGGTGCCCCGGCCCGGAATTCTCGACATCAGCGCCTACGTGCCCGGCAAAAGCGACGCGCCCGGCGTTGCGAAGGTTTACAAGCTTTCCTCGAACGAGACGCCGTTCGGGCCTTCGCCAAAGGCAATGGCCGCCTACCGCGCGCTCGCCGATCATCTCGAAGCCTATCCCGATGGCGCCTCGTCGCGGCTGCGCGAAGCGATCGCGCAGCGCTACGGTCTCGATCCCGCGCGCATCGTCTGCGGCTCGGGCTCCGACGAGATCCTGTCGCTGCTCGCCAGCGCCTATGTCGGGCCCGGCGACGAGGGAATTTTCACCACGCACGGATTTCTCGTCTACCGCATCAACATTCTCGGCGCGGGCGGCACCCCCGTTGTTGCCGAGGAGAAGAACTACACGGCAAATGTCGATGCGCTCCTCGCGAAGGTCACGCCGCGCACGAAGATTGTGTTCCTCGCCAATCCGAATAACCCGACCGGCACTTATGTATCGTTCGAGGAGGTGAAGCGCTTGCACGCCGCGCTGCCGCCGCACGTGCTGCTCGTCATCGATTCGGCTTACGCGGAATATGTGACGCGCAACGACTATTCCTCCGGCCTCGAGCTTGCGGCGCAGCACGACAACGTCGTGATGACGCGAACCTTCTCGAAGATTTACGGGCTTGCGGCGTTGCGCATCGGCTGGTGCTACGGCCCGGCGCATGTTTGCGATGCGCTAAATCGCATTCGCGGACCGTTCAACGTCAATGCTGCCGCGATCGACGCGGGTGTGGCGGCGATGGACGATGTCGCGCATGTCGAGAAATCGATCGCGCACAATACGAAGTGGCTGGCATGGCTTACTGAGGAGATCGCGAAGCTCGGCCTCGACGTGGTGCCGAGCGTCGGCAATTTCGTGCTGATCCGCTTTCCTAAGACGGTCGGCCGTACGGCGGCGGATGCAGACCGGTTCCTCACTGCGCGCGGTCTCGTCCTGCGCGCCGTCGGCGCGTACAGCCTGCCCGATTGTCTGCGTATGACGGTCGGCACGGAGGAAGCCAATCGTCTTGTCGTCAACGCGCTCGCCGAGTTTGTCAGTCATCGCGAGAAGCAGCGTGCCTGAGCGGCTCGGTCCGGCACGAAAAAAGCCTCTCTTCGACAAAATTGCGCTGATCGGTCTGGGCCTGATCGGCTCGTCCATTGCGCATGTCGCGCGGCGGCAAAAGCTCGCGCGCGACACCGTCGGTTTCGATGCCGATGCCGATGTGCGCCGGCGCGCGCGCGAGCTGCGCTTCTGCGATATTGCCGACACTATCGAAGCGGCGGTCACCGGGGCCGATCTCGTCATTCTCTGTGTTCCGGTCGGCGCCATGGGCGATGCGGCGCGCGCGATCGCACCGCATCTGAAACGCGGTGCAATCCTCTCCGACACCGGTTCGGTGAAAAGCGGCGTCGTCTCAGCCGTCATGCCGCATCTTCCGGAGCACGTGCATTTTATTCCGGCGCATCCGGTTGCCGGCACGGAATATTCCGGTCCCGAAGCGGGCTTTGCGACGCTGTTCCTGCAGCGCTGGTGCATTCTGACGCCGCCCGACAGCGCGGCCGCGAACGCCGTGCAAAAGCTGACCGAATTTTGGGAAGCGGTCGGCTCGCATGTCGAGGTGATGACGGCCGCGCATCACGATCTCGTTCTGGCAATCACCAGTCACGTGCCGCATTTGATTGCCTATAACATTGTCGGCACGGCCGCCGATCTCGAAGAGGTGACGCAATCCGAGGTGATCAAGTTCTCCGCCGGCGGGTTCCGCGACTTCACCCGCATCGCTGCATCCGACCCGACGATGTGGCGCGACGTCTTTCTGCACAACAAGGAGGCCGTGCTCGAAATGCTCGGCCGCTTCAACGAGGATTTATCGGCGCTGCAGCGCATGATCCGCTGGGGCGATGGCGACGGGCTGTTCGATCTATTCACCCGCACGCGTGCCATTCGCCGCGGCATTATCGCCGAGGGGCAGGAAACCGCGGCGCCGGATTTCGGCCGGCACATCGGCGAAGAGAACGGCCCGGCCGCTTAAGGCGGCACGCAGCGATTGCCCCTTCGAAGCTTTCC
>JAFAVH010000083.1 GCA_019242655.1 Methylobacteriaceae bacterium | reverse complement strand
TTGAGCGCGATGGCCGCTTATCTCGCCGGCTTCTGAGCGGCGAGGTAATCCGCGATTTCGGCATGTCCGAGATCGCGCGCGATCTCGGTCGCCGTTTTGCCGCGATCATCATGCGCATCGAGCGCAGCGCCGCGCGCAATCAGAAGCGTCAGCACCTCTTTGACATCGTCGATCCCGGCGCCGTCGGCATAACCCGCCGCCCACATCAACGCGGTGAGCCCATGTTCATATTTGCGATTGGCGTCAACGCCTGCCGCGATCAACCGTTCAACCGCCCGCGCGAAACCACGCGACGCGGCATAGACGATCGCGGCTTTGCCGCTCGCGTCCAGCGCATTGGGGTCGGCGCCTTTCTTCAGAAAAAGGTCGACCAGCTCGACATTGCCGTTGAACGCGGCTGCCATCAGCAGAGTCAAACCACCTGCGCCCGTGAGATTCGAATTTGCATCGTGCGCGATCAGGTATTTCGCAATCGAGGAATGATCCGCTTCAGTCGCCAGAAAAAGCGGCGTTGCACCCGAGATCGCCCGCGCGTCGATCGCCGCTCCCTTTTCGATCAGCAACTCCGCAACGGCGGCGCGTCCCTCCTTCGCCGCGAGCGCAAGTGCCGTTCGCCCGAGACGGTCACGCGCATCGATGGCGACGCCGCGCGCGAGAAGCCCGCGGACAAGATCCTCGCATCCTGATCCCGCCGCCGAAAACAGGAGAAGGTTCGACTGGAAGACATCCTCGGCAAGCAGCGATGCCGCCTTCTGCATGAGCCCGGCGCATACAGGCGTGATGCGAGCCGCTTGTGCGGGTGCACTCAAAAGAACGCTAGCGAAGACGAGGGCCGCCCGCGGGATGATGTGCATGGCCGCAGAATAGGGACTCCGCCCCTTATCGGCCATGCACGCTTCACCCGGCGCCGGCAGGGAGAGCTACACGGGCTTACGGCTCGCTTTCATCCGCACCCTTCACGCTCGCCGCATCGAGCGAATCGAAATTCCGGTGGTTGCGCGCGTGATCGCGATATTGCTCGGTCTGCACCGCAGCGCTGTCGAGCCCGCGCTGGTCGCCGTGGCGTGATTTATCGCGGTTGCTCAGCACCATGTTATCTTCGAGCACGCCCTCCGGCAATTCGGTGAAGGCGCCGGTTCCCGCATGTTTGCCTTGGGCGCCGGGCCCCATCTTCTTGCTTGCATTCGCCACGGTCTGCCTCCGAGCCAACTGCGCCTTCGCTCATGGCGAAGGACGCACCATACGGTCAATGACGAATGCAGCGTTTCGGTTCGATAAAGCCAAGTTTGCGCTGGCGACGATTTACGGCGTCGAAAGCAGCACGTCATTCAGCCGGTGCCCGGCCCGCGTCGCCTTGGCGCTGAGATAACGGCGATTATCGACATTGATCGGCGCTTCGACAGCCATGCGGCCGGCGATCTCGATTCCGCATTTGGAGAGCCCAGCAAGTTTGGCCGGATTGTTCGTCATCAATATCACCGACGTGCAATCGAGCAGCTGCAACATGCGCGCGGCGGCGCCGTAATCGCGCTCGTCCTCGTCGAAGCCGAGCGTCGTGTTGGCGTCGATCGTATCGAGCCCGTCGTCCTGCATCTGATAGGTCCGCATCTTGTTGGCGAGACCCAATCCCCTTCCCTCCTGCGGCAAATAGAGAACGATACCGCCGCCGTGCTCTTCCAAACGGTCGAGCGAGAGCTGAAGCTGATCGCCGCAATCGCAGCGCCGCGATCCAAAAACGTCACCGGTGAGGCATGCCGAATGCAGCCGCACGGCGACCGGTTTTGTCATGTCGGGTTTGCCGATCAGGATCGCCGCCGGACTTTCTCCCGTATCGTTGCGAAATACGACAAAGGTTGCGCGCTTGCCGGATTTGAGCGCCACGGACGCTTTGCTCGCGATCCGCAACGATCGGATCGATTGTTCCCGGAACTGCGCTATCGCTTCTGCTTCGATGTGGACGATGTGATGCCCGCGCCAGTCTGCTTCGGGCAAGACATCGGCAGCAAGCACGGCGGGCACGCCTCGCGATAATTTAGCAAGCTCGATCGCAGCCGCGGCCGCCGCTCCGGCGGCATTTGCTTGCGGCCGGCGGCTTGTTTTCGCGCCGGCAACAAATGCCAGCACTGTCTCGGCATTGGCGCGCGGCGAAAGGGGCAAGCTCATCGCCGTTAAAGCTTCCATGCCAAGCGCGCGCGCCCGGCGTGCGGTGACGACCAGACGCGGCATCGCCGGCGCGCAAAGCGCCGAAAAATCAGCCAGGCGCCGTGCGTTCAAACCTTCGACGGGCAATGCCACGATCGTTTCGCTGCCGCCGCGTACACATACCGGCCGTCCGGCATGAAATTCTGCGAGGCCACGCGTGACGCCGATCTCGGCATTGGAACCGAACAAGCCGGACACCACGTCTCCCACTCCACTCATGACCAGCTTTCCACTCGTGACGAACGATACAAGGCCGACACGATACGACGCCGTGCGCGCGCCCCTATTGCATCAAATAGCGATAATTCCCGCAGCTTTCCTAAGAGATAGTTGTCATGTAGAGACAATGGCCTGTGGTTGAACCGATGTATCTGCCGCTCGTCAAGCCCGACGCACATAGTGCTGTTGGACGAAGTCATTGCGCGAGCGATGCTGGCAGTCCAGATGCCTGGGCGAAATTCGTCGGCGCATTCCGAGACGCGGGCCGGCCTTTGCCGGGGCCTTTCGATGCGCTTTTCGGTCCTCTGAGAGTGGGCGCAGTCGACGATCTCGTCGTCGTGGGACAAATCGGGCAATCGCTCGACGGACGTATCGCGACGGTGTCCGGTCATTCGCGCTACATCAACGGGCCGGCGGGACTGACACACCTGCATAGATTGCGATCCCTAGTCGATGCGGTGCTTGTCGGCGTCGGCACCGCTCTTGCCGATGACCCGCAATTGACGGTGCGCCACGTTGCGGGACCTCAACCCGCGCGGATCGTCCTTGATCCAAAAGGCAGGCTCGCAGGCGGCGCCAAGATGTTTCGTTGCGATGGCGTCCGCCGGCTCGCAATCGTCGCGGATGGCGTGCAGTGCGCGTTCGAACCCGACGTTGAAGTGCTGAGACTGCCCGTCGCCGATGGCCGCATCGCGCCGCGCGCGATCCTTGCCGCCCTGGCCGAGCGCGGCTTCCGGCGCATCCTTATCGAGGGCGGCACTGAAACCGTCTCGTGTTTTCTGAGACATGGCTGCCTCGATCGCCTGCACGTAATCGTCGCACCGATCATTATGGGAAGCGGCCGTGCGGGTTTTGTCCTGCCGCCGATCGAGCGCGCCGATCAAGCGATGCGCGTCTCAACACGCACGTTCCAGCTCGACGAGGAAATTCTGTTCGATTGCGACCTCACGGCTCAGCGCGAACCCGTCGGCCGCGCGAAGAAATCGACGTGACCAACGCGAAGCGAGGAGCGGCCGGCCGCGATCTCGTCGCGGCGAAATGTTAGCCATTCGACAATATCCGCAAGCGGCATATCGCCCACCTCGCGCATGGCATTCGCCCAACCTGAAAATACCTCTCGCTGGATTTCGCGGTCGGCCCGATCGAAGACCCAGTCGGCCGTGCCGTTCACAACGGAATAGCCAAGGGAGTCGAAGCCCACGATCGCGGTCTTTGCCGCGGTAGAACCGAGCGCCGGCCCGAACCCCTTGTCGCCGCGCTGGTGCAGATTTACCGCTTCGAGAATTGCGGCATCGCGCGCATGAGGCGGGCTCATCTCGGCGCGCCCGTCGTAGCTTAGTGCCGCATAAAACGGGATTTGACGCGCGCCAATCTCCGTCACCAAACGCTCGAGCCAGGGCTCCGATACAAGATCGAGCAGCGCCGACGTGGTGACAAGATCGACCGGCCCGTCGAGAGCCGCTTCGAGATCATAACCGATATCGATTGGCGTCGTGCTGAATGTCACGCCAAGCGGCGGCTTCATCTCGGACGCCCGCGCAAGCAGGCTGAGATTATTGTCGACGAGCTGCCAATGCTGAGACACCGTTATTTTGGATGCGACCGCACGCAAGGTCGAGCCGGTGCCGCAGGCGAGATCGACGACGCGAAGCGCGTGTTTGTCGGCGAGGAACGCAATCAGCGTATCGAGCACCGACGAGTTGCGAGCGCGTGCGTCGTATTTCTCCCGCAAAGCGAGCCATTCGGCCGAAAAGCTCATGCGACTGCGTCGAGCGCAGAGGCGAAAATCGCCGCCGAGTCCCGCCAGCTCGGGAGCGTCCGCGCCGCCTCGCGCGAAACTTTTGCTATGCGGCGTCTTTCCGCCGGGTCTTCGATGATACTGCGCAGAGCAGATGCGAGCGCTGCGGGATCGTCTGGAGGCACGAGCAGTCCCGCTCCGGCCGGCACGGTATCGGCAATCGCTCCCGCATGCGTGCCGACGATCGGCAAGCCGAACGCGATCGCTTCGGAAAATACCATGCCGTAGCCCTCGTATCGCGACGCAAGCGTGAACAGATCGGCTTTCATATAGAGTTCTGCAAGACGGTCGGCGGAAACCGCGCCGAGCACGGAAACGCGATCGGCGAGACCGAAACGTGAGATGTCGGGATCGAGGCTCTCGGCAGCAGCCGGATCGCGGCTGCGAGCACCGACGATGGTCATCAGCCACGGCAGGTCTTTTATCATTGCGAGCGCAGCGATGAGTATATCATACCCCTTGCGCGGCACGATCGCGCCGACCGAGAGCAATCGCACGATGCCATCGCTGCTGCCGCGGGCCGGCGCAACCGGATCGATTCCGGGACAAGCGACCGTGATGCGATCGGCGGCGACGCCATATTCTGCGGCGAGCAAGCGCGCCGTCGTCGCGCTCGTCACGATGGCACGCCGCGCAGAAGCAAGAGCCGCTTGCTCGCTCATGCGAAACGCTTCCGCCTGCGCGGCGGACAAGCCCGATTCGAGAGCGAGCGGATGATGCACCAACGCGATCAAAGCATGCTCGCGCAAAAGCTCGGCGGCAACATCCGGAAGCACACCGAACGCGAGTCCGTCGATGACGATCGGCCGGCTTGCAGGAATATTCGTCAAGAGAGTGTGTGCGGCCTGCTTCTCGTCAACGCTCGGATAGGGAAAACCATCTCCGAGGCGCACAACGTCGATTTTCCAATCGAGCTGCTCGAGTTCGTGAATGATGCGGCGGTCATAAGCATAGCCGCCTGTCGGCGTCGCCAGATCGCCCGGCACCGCAACCGCAATGCGCTTCACCACAAAGGCGCCTCGTACCACGCGCGCGCAACGTGCGATTCCGAAAGCGTGACACGGATCGCCTTCAGCTCGCGGCCCTCACGTCCAAGCTTTCCTGCCCGCGCGGATTCGGCGAGCACGTCATAGATGTGCTTCGTCAGGAATTCGGTCGTCGTATTCTTGCCTTTGAAGTTCGCATGCTCGTCGAGATTACGGTAGTTGAGCGGAGCAAGCGCCTCTTTCAGTGCGTCGTGTGCGCGGCCAATATCGATCACAACGCCGTTTGCATCGAGCGCATCGGCAAAGAACGCCGCATCGACGACGAATGTCGCGCCGTGCAAGGACTGCGCCGGCCCGAAGACGTCTCCGTGAAAAGAATGAGCGATCATGATGTGATCGCGGACTTCGACAGCAAACACGCGGGCTCCTTTACTTTGAGACGCTATTCCGCCGCGGGATATTTCACGAGCTGGCAGAGCGCGCCGCTTTTCGGGCCGAGAATATCCGGCAAACGCGCGGGCAATTCGTGAAACGCGATCGCAGGTGCGATGAGCACATCGAGCGCAGGTTCGGCGAGGAGGTCGAGCGCGGCCGCGAGCCGGCGCGAATGCGTCCAGCGGGCGCGATGCGACGGCGCGACCTGGCCTACTTGGCTCGAGATCAGCTTCAGGCGGCGGCTGTGAAACGCGCCGCCGAGCGGGGCCGCCACCTCGCCGGCCCCATACCAACTCATCTCGAGCACAGTAGCTTCGTTTCCGGCTGAACTCAGCGCCGTCGCGAGCCCTGCCGCCGTGCCGCTTGCATGGACGACGAGGTCGCAATCCTGCGGCGCCGCATCGGGGCCGGCAAAACGCACGCCGAGCACGTGGGCCAAATCGGTGCGCGACGGCGCGATGTCGACGAGCGTGACCTGCGTCCCCGGAAGCCGGCCGCAGAGCCACGCGACAAGCGCCCCCACAACGCCCGCGCCGACAATCGCAATGCGATCGGCGGGCCCCGGCGCTGCATCCCACATCGCATTCAGCGCCGTCTCCATATTTGCGGCAAGAACCGCGCGCGCCGGCGGCACCCCGTCCGGAACAGGCACCAGCGCGTCGGCAGGCAGCGTGAGGACGCTCTGGTGCGGGTGCAGCGCGAAGACGAGACGCCCTTCCCATTCGGGTGGGCCCTGTTCGACCCGGCCGACGACCGCGTAGCCGTACTTCACCGGGAAGGGAAATACGCCCGCCATAAGCGGCGCTCGCATTCGTTCGTGTTCGCTCGGCGAAACGCTCCCGGAAAAAACCAGCCGCTCGGTGCCGCGGCTGATGGCGCTGTAGAGGACGCGAACTTGTGCCTCGCCAGGCTGAAGCTCCGGCAGTGGCTCTTCGCGTATCTCGGCACGCTCGAGGCCGGAATACCAGAGCGCGCGCGCCGTCTCTTTTTCAGTGGGGCGATTTGAGCTTGGACTTCGCATTCCGCTCAAGGCTATATCTGAACCTGAGGACGAGGGGAAAAGCAGAGAGATGTTGGACCGACCGACGGCGCGCCCGCTGCGCGCGGCCGAGCGCGACCGGACGCTCAAACGCCGGCGCATGATCTTTGCTTTTCTGGTCGTTGCAACGATAAGCGGGCTTCTCTGGCTCGCCTGCGTCGCGATTCCCTCGCGCAGCGCCGGCGCAGTCCTCTTCATCGCGCTGTTTGCGATCACTCTGCCCTGGACCGTCATCGGATTCTGGAACGCCGCGATCGGCTTTCTCGTCATGCGGGTCTGCCGCGATCCCACCGCGATCGTGAATCCGCTTGCCAAAAATATTCACGGCGACGAGACGCTCACCGCATCGACCGCCATCCTCGTGTGCATTCGCAACGAGAGCCCGGATCAGGTGATCCGCAATCTCGAGCCGCTGCTTGACGGGCTTGCGCGCGCGCGAGTTCATCATCTGTTTCATGCATACTTGTTGAGCGATAGCAGCGATCCCCAAATTATCGAAGCGGAGGCTTCGCGCTTCGAGGCATTCGCCAGGAAGTGGAAGAGCGCGATCCCGGTCACGTATCGCCGCCGTCTCGTGAACACGGCATTCAAGTCGGGCAACATGCGCGACTTTTGCGAACGTTGGGGCGCAAACCATGAATTCGCGCTGACACTCGACGCCGACAGTTTCATGCCCGCGCACGCGGTGCTGCGCCTCGTGCGCATCATGCAGACAAATCCGCGGCTCGGCATCTTGCAGACCCTCATCGTCGGCCTGCCCTCGGTCAGTCCGTTCGCGCGCGTCTTCCAGTTCGGCATGCGGCTCGGCATGCGCTCGCATACAATCGGTGCCGCATGGTGGCAGGGCGATTGCGGACCTTATTGGGGTCACAACGCGATCCTGCGGCTGGATCCGTTCACGGTTCATTGCGAGACTCCGGTGCTTCCCGGGAGCGGTCCACTTGCCGGTCACATCCTGAGCCATGATCAGGTCGAGGCCGCCTTGATGCGCCGCGCCGGATACGAGGTTCGCGTCCTGCCGGAGGAAGGACTGAGCTTCGAAGAAAACCCGCCGACGCTGCTTGAATTCAAGCGCCGCGATTTGCGCTGGCTGCACGGCAACATGCAATATTGGCAATTGTTGACCCTGCCTGGTCTGAGGCCGGTCAGCCGCTTCCAGCTGCTATTCGCGATTCTCATGTATTTGAGTTCGCCCGCGTGGATGGCGATCATGGCAATCGGCACGATCACGCTTGCGCTCTCGGAAGCACGAGGCGATTCTCCCGTAGCTGTGAGCCTCACGCCGGGCGCGGCTCTGTTCGTCCTCGTCATGCTCATGACGTGGACGCCGAAGATCGTCAGCGTCGTCGATCTGCTCTCGCGCGACTCGACGCGCCGCTCCTATGGCGGCGGCGCTTCCTTCCTTTCGAATGTCGCGGCGGAGACGCTGTATATGCTGATCCTGTCGCCGATCATGGCGCTCGCGCACACGATCTTCCTAACTCGGCTCGTGGTGTTCCGGCGCGGCGCAACCTGGACCAGCCAATTGCGTGAGAGCCACGCAGTGCCGTGGCGACTTGCCCTGACGCGGCTCTGGCCGCAGACACTTGCCGGCTGCGCCGTGCTGGGCGTCGTTGCGACGAAGGCGCCGGAAAAGCTCGCGCTGGGGATCGCCGGCGCGG
>JAFAVH010000235.1 GCA_019242655.1 Methylobacteriaceae bacterium | reverse complement strand
ATCGACCGCACGCGGCAGGTGACATACCGCGAGCTACAGGCGCAGAGCTGCCGTGTCGCGAACCTTTTAAAGAAGCTCGGTGTTCGCCAGGAGCAGCGCGTCGCGCAGATCATGCTCGATACGGTCGATTATCCCGCCGTGTTTCTCGGGGCGATGCGTGCAGGAATCGTACCGGTTCTTTTGAACACGCTGCTGCCCGCCGAACAATATGCGTATGTCTTGAAGGATTGCCGCGCCCGCGCGCTTTTCGTCAGTCCGCAATTGCTTGCGATAGTCGAACCGATCCTCCCGCGGCTCTCCGATTTGGAGCACCTCATCATTGTCGGGGATGCGCCGGCAGGCACGAAGTTCAAGACACTGAAGGATTCGCTGGAAGGTTTGTCCGAAAAATTCAAGACAGCGGAAACGCATCCCGACGAGCCCGCCTTCTGGCTCTATTCGTCCGGCTCGACCGGCATGCCGAAAGGCGTGAAGCACGTCCACACGAGCTTGATGGAGACGGCGAGACTTTACGGACAGGGCTTGCTGGGCATGCGTGAGGATGATGTCGTCTTCTCCGCCGCAAAACTGTTCTTCGCCTACGGCCTCGGCAATTCGCTGACATTTCCGATGTCGGTCGGCGCAACCGCGGTTCTGCTCGACGAGCGGCCCACCCCGGGGAAGATCTTTGAGGTGATGAAGCGCGATCAGCCGACGATGTTCTTCGGCGCCGCGACGGGTTACGCCGGGATGCTTATTGATCCCGCTTGCGCGCCGGAGAAAGGCTCGCAGCGGCTGCGCGTCTGCATCTCTGCTGGTGAAGCGCTGCCTGAACATGTCGGGATGAAGTGGAAGGAGCGCTACGGTGTCGACATCCTAGACGGCATCGGCTCGACCGAGATGCTGCACATTTATGTCTCCAACGCGCCTGCGGACGTTAGATACGGGACGACCGGGCGCGCAGTACCTGGCTATGACGTGCGACTTGTCGACGAGAACGGTGCCGACGTCGCGGACGGCGAGATTGGCGAAATGCTGGTGCGTGGTTCAAGCGCGGCGGAAGGCTACTGGAACCAGCGCGAAAAAAGCCGCAACACATTTGAAGGCCGCTGGATGCGAACCGGCGACAAATTCATGCGCGACGCCGAAGGGCGCTTCACTTATTGTGGCCGGGCCGACGACATGTTCAAGGTCTCCGGCATTTGGGTGTCGCCGTTCGAAGTCGAGAACGCGCTGGTGAGTCACCCCTCCGTCCTCGAAGCCGCGGTCATTCCGGCGGCAGACGGCGACGGCTTATTGAAGCCGAAAGCTTTCATCGTGTTGAAGGGCGACGCAAAAGATGCCCGCGACGAGGATCTCAAGGACCACGTGAAACGCTCGATAGGACCGTGGAAATATCCGCGCTGGATTGAAGTCGTCGACGAGCTGCCCAAGACCGCAACGGGAAAAATCCAGCGCTTCAAGCTGCGTGAAATTACGCGGGGCGCGTGAGGTTCGCCCGTGCAAAGCTTGCTGCCCGCAGGATTATTGAAGGTCGACTCAGCCGAGCTCGACTACCGCATGATCGGGCCGCTTCCGCACGAGGCGCCGACCCTTATCATGTTGCACGAAGGCCTTGGCTCGGTTGGACAATGGGGCGATTTTCCCGACCGCCTCGCCACCGCGACGAACACCGGCGTATTCGTCTATTCGCGGAGCGGTTACGGACAGTCCAGTCCGGTACCGCTGCCGCGCCCACTCACATATATGCACGACGAAGCCCTGAAGGTTTTGCCTGAGCTTCTCGATGCGATCCGTTTTCGCCGCGGCATTCTCATCGGCCATTCCGACGGCGCCTCGATTGCGGCCATCTATGCCGGCGGCGTGCAGGACCATCGCGTTCGCGGCCTGTCGTTGATCGCGCCGCATTTTGTCGTCGAGGATGTCGGCATCGCCGCGATCGCGGCGGCGAAGCGATCCTACGAGATCAGCGATCTGCGAGAGAAGCTCGCGCGTTGGCACAAGAATGTCGATGTCGCCTTTCGCGGTTGGAACGAGGCATGGCTCGATCCCCAATTTCGCAAGTGGGACATCTCGGAGTCGCTTGCGTACATCCGCGTGCCGGTACAAATCCTTCAAGGAGAAGCCGATCAATACGGCACGATGCGGCAAATTGAGATCGCGCAGGAGGAGTGCTACTGCCCGGTCGATGTGAATGTTCTGCCAGAGATCGGGCATTCGCCGCATCGCGAAGCTCCGAACCGGACGCTGATCGCGATTTCGGATTTCGTGAACCGCATTCTGCACTTTCATGGCGAGGGCAAGCTCGCGGCGTAAATTGGAGCTCCGATGGCCATTCCCATACCGCGATGGGCCTATGTTCCGGGTGGAGATGTTGAGCCGGACCGCGCCGCGCTTGAACAGGCAAAGAGCTTCGTGCCGCGGCGTTTCGAAGGATTCGTTCCATGGCAGCATGCAGCGCTGCTCTATGGTCTCGTGTTGAATGACAGCGAATTCTACTGGGAATCGCACGAGGTCCTGGAGGCAGTTTGGAAGGCGGCGCCGATGAATGGGCTGGACCGCATCGTGTTGCAGGCGCTGATCCAGACCGCCAATGCCGGCCTGAAGCAGCGCATGGGCCGACACGCGGCTGCCGGGCGCCTCGTCATGCATGCGCAGGAGCTTCTCGGCGAATTTATTTTCCGCAAGCGAGCCGCCGACATAGGAAGCCTGACGGCAAGCCTTGCCGGCCGCCTTCGCTCCGAGGCCTTCGCCGAGCAGCTGAGCCATTGGCGGCCGAGCGTGAAACTCAGCCTCAGTGCTTTACTGCTCTCGGCGGAACCGGAACAAAAATGCATAGAAGAGGGCGATAATCGCTGGACGACAACAGTTAGCTGCATTATAATGCAGAATACCGTAGGGGAAGCGCATGGCGGCTGAAGCACGCAACCTGGCAAACGGCGCCGAACGGATCGACTTTCAGACAGATCCCTCGCGCTACCGGCATTGGAAACTCGCCGTCGATGGGGACACCGCGACCCTCAAGATGGATGTCGACGAGAATGGCGGCCTGTTCGAAGGCTATCAGCTGAAGCTGAATTCCTACGATCTCGGCGTCGACATCGAACTCGCCGATGCAGTCCAGCGCCTGCGCTTCGAACATCCCGAGGTGAAGGTCGTCATCCTGCGCTCGGGCAAGGAGCGCGTTTTCTGCGCCGGCGCGAATATACGCATGCTTGCGGGCTCCACGCATGCGCACAAGGTGAACTTCTGCAAGTTCACCAACGAGACCCGCAACGGCATGGAAGATTCGAGCGAGAATTCCGGCCAGCGGTTCATCTGCGTCGTGAACGGCGCCGCGGCGGGCGGCGGCTACGAGCTCGCGCTTGCGACGGACCACATCATCCTGGCGGATGACGGCTCGTCCTCCGTGGCGCTGCCGGAATTGCCGCTGCTTGCGGTCCTGCCCGGGACCGGCGGCCTGACGCGCGTCGTCGACAAGCGCAAGGTCAGGCGCGATCATGCGGACTTCTTCTGCACGACGGAGGAGGGCGTCAAAGGCCGCCGTGCCGTGCAATGGCGCTTGGTCGACGAGACGGTGCCGAACTCGCGGCTCGACGCGAAAGTCGCGTCGCGCGCAAAGGAATTCGCGGCGTCATCGAAGCGCAACGGAAACGGCAAGGGGATCGCGCTGACGCCGCTCGAGCGCCGCTTCGGAGCCGACAGCGTGCATTACGGCTTCGTCACGGTCGAGATCAATCGCGCCGAGCGCGTCGCGACGATCACGATCAAAGCACCGGAAGGCGACGCGCCGGCAAATCTCGACGCTGCGCTCGAGCAGGGCGCGTCGTTTTGGCCTTTGCAGGTCGCGCGCGAGCTCGACGACGCAATCTTGCATCTGCGCATCAACGAGCTCGAGATTGCCGCACTCGTCTTCAAGACGATCGGCGACAACGCCAAGGTGATTGCTTACGACGCGCTGCTTCATGCCAATAGGGATCATTGGCTCGCCAACGAAATTCTGCACCATTGGAAGCGCGTGCTGAAGCGGATCGATGTCACGTCGCGCACGCTCGTGGCGCTGGTCGAGCCCGGCTCATGCTTTTCAGGCACGCTCGCCGAGCTCGTGCTCGCAGCAGACCGGTCTTACATGCTGGTCGGCGAAAAGGACGGCGACAATCGCGGTCCCGCGACGATCACCTTGCATGATGTAAATTTCGGCACGTATCCCATGTCGCACGGCCTGACGCGGCTGCAGCAGCGGCTGCTGGCGGACCCGAAGCAGCTCGACGATGCGCGCGAAAAGATTGGCGCCTCGCTTGAGGGCGACGATGCCGAGCAACTCGGCATCGTGACTTTCGCGCTCGACGACATCGACTGGGAAGACGAAGTCCGCGTCTTCCTCGAGGGCCGCGCCAGTTTCTCGCCCGACGGTCTCACCGGCATGGAAGCGAATCTCCGCTTTGTCGGGCCGGAAACGATGGAATCGAAAATTTTCTCACGCCTCACGGCTTGGCAGAACTGGATTTTCCAGCGTCCCAACGCGGTCGGCGAAGAGGGCGCGCTTCGCCGTTACGGCACGGGACAGAAGGCCAATTTCGATATGCAGCGGGTGTGATTCAATGTTGCTCGTTGGCGAACCTTCTCCCGCAAGGGGAGAAGGATTGCGCGTCAGCCGTCTTTCGCGACATCTGAGGATCGAGGAGCTTTAAAATGAACCTACTCAACGTCGACTACACGACGAAAATCCCCAACAACGTCAATCTCACCAGCGACCGTCAGGTGCTGAAAGCGCTCGAGGGCTGGCATCCCGGTTATCTCGACTGGTGGAACGACATGGGGCCTGAAGGCTTCCAGGAGTCGCTGGTCTATCTGCGTACCGCCGTCAGCGTCGATCCGAAAGGATGGGCGAAATTCGACTATGTCCGCATGCCGGAATATCGCTGGGGCGTCTTGCTGGCGCCGCAGGAAGAGGGACGCCAGGTCAATTTCGGCGAGCACAAAGGCCAGCCTGCCTGGCAGGAAGTGCCCGGCGAATATCGCGCCATGCTGCGCCGCCTGATCGTCATTCAGGGCGACACCGAGCCGGCATCGGTGGAGCAGCAGCGCCATCTCGGCAAGACCGCGCCGTCGCTTTATGACATGCGCAATCTCTTCCAGGTGAATGTCGAGGAAGGCCGCCATCTCTGGGCGATGGTCTATCTCCTGCAGAAATATTTCGGCCGCGATGGGCGCGAGGAAGCGGACGATCTCTTGCGCCGCCGCTCCGGCGACGAAGACTCGCCGCGCATGCTCGGTGCGTTCAACGAAGCGACGCCGGATTGGCTATCGTTCTTCATGTTCACGTTCTTCACCGATCGCGACGGCAAGATGCAGCTCGAAAGCCTGGCGCAATCGGGCTTCGATCCCTTATCACGCACTTGCCGTTTCATGCTGACGGAGGAAGCGCATCATATGTTTGTTGGTGAGACGGGCGTCGGGCGCACGATCCAACGCACGTGCGAAGCGATGAAAGAAGCAGGTATCGAAGACTCGAACGACATCGGCAAGGTGCGCGCGCTTGGCGTCATCGATCTGCCGACCGTGCAGAAGAAGATGAACCTGCATTTCTCGCTGTCGCTCGACCTCTTCGGTTCGGAAGTTTCGACGAATGCAGCAAACTTCTACAATGCCGGCTTGAAGGGACGTTTCCAGGAGACGAAGATCGAGGACGACCACCGTCTGACCGAGACGGCATATCCGGTCCTGAAGCTTGTGGACGGACAGATCAAGCTCGTCGACGAGCCGGCTCTGACCGCCCTCAACATGCGGCTTCGCGACGACTACGTCGCCGATTGCGCCAAAGGCGTCGAGCGCTGGAACAAGATCATCGAGAAGACCGGCGTGAAGTTTCGGCTGGAACTGCCGCAAACGACTTTCCATCGCCAGATCGGCGAGTTCAAGGATGTGAACGCGACGCCGAAAGGTGTGCTGGTCGACGACGCCACGTGGGCGAAAACGCGCGACGAATATCTGCCGTCACGAGCAGACGGCGATTTCATCGAATCCTTGATGAAGCCGGTAGCGGGGCCGGGCGAGTTTGCCGGCTGGATCGCGGCGCCGAAGGTTGGCATCGACAACAAGCCCGGCGACTTTGAATATGTTAAGATCGCCGCATGAGAGCGAATAGCCGCGGCGGAGGCGCGCCATGAACGCCGCGGTTCTCAAGCAGCATTTGATCGATCCGGAAATCTGCATCCGCTGCAATACGTGCGAGGAGACTTGTCCGATCGATGCGGTGACGCACGACAGTAACAACTATGTCGTCGACGCATCGGTCTGCAACTACTGCATGGACTGCATTTCCCCCTGTCCGACCGGGGCGATCGACAATTGGCGCGTGGTCACGCGCGCCTATTCGCTCGAAGAGCAGTTCTCTTGGGAGGATTTGCCACCGCAAGAGGATATCGCAACCCCTGAAGCGAGCGACGCGGTCGAGACACTCGAGGACGACGTCGCCGCAATTCTCGCCGAGGCGCATAAAGGCGTCGGCGGCAAGGCGATGGCTCCCGCTTCCGCCACCAAACCGACCGTCAACCTCTATAGCAGGAGCAAGCCGGCAATCGCGACGCTGCGTGGCAATTATCGCATCACCGCGGCGGATGCGGAGACGGACACCCGCCACATCATCCTCGATTTTGGAGATCAGTCCTTCCCCGTCCTCGAAGGGCAGAGCATCGGCATTGTTCCGCCGGGCACTGATGCGAACGGCAAGCCGCACATTGTGCGGCTCTACTCGATCGCGAGTCCGCGCGATGGCGAGAAGCCGAATGCCAACAATCTCGCACTGACGGTCAAACGCGAGCCGAATGGCGTTTGCTCCAATTACATCTGCGATCTCGCCAAAGGTGCGGAGGTGCAGGTCACCGGTCCGTTCGGCGCGACGTTCCTCATGCCGAACGATGCCGCCACCAATGTCATCATGATCTGCACCGGCACGGGCTCGGCGCCATTCCGTGCTTTTACGGAGCGCCGCCGCCGCGCTATGCCGCAAGCGCCGGGCCGGCTGGTCCTGTTCTTCGGCGCGCGGCGGCCGGAAGAGCTTCCCTATTTCGGTCCGCTGCAAAAAGTGCCACCGCGGCTGCTGACGCAGCATCTCTGCTACTCGCGCGTCGCAGGGACGCCGAAGCATTATGTGCAGGATCGCATTCGCCTCGAAGGTGAGATGGTGGCAAATCTTCTGCGCGAGCTCGCCACGCATGTGTATATATGCGGGCTGAAAGGCATGGAGAGCGGCGTCGACGAAGCCTTTGCCGATGTTTGCCGAAATGCGACGATCGATTGGGCGGCGCTGAAGAGCGAGATGCGGGCGAGCGGTCGTTACCACGTCGAGACATATTGAGCCGGACCAGTTGACGCCTCTGTGCCGAAGCGGGCACGGTGCCCCGGCCAGAGCACCCGCATGACCGTTCTCAAATCCACGATCGACATCCGCAGCGCCGATTTCGGCAAGAACAGCGAAACGATGCGCGGCCTTGTTGCCGACCTGCATGCGACGGTGTCGCAGATCAAGCAGGGCGGCGGCGCGCGGGCGCGCGAGCGGCATCTCTCCCGCGGCAAGCTTCTGCCCAGGGATCGCGTCCGCACGCTGCTCGATCCGGGAACACCGTATCTCGAGTTGTCGCAGCTCGCCGCGCACAACGTTTACGACGAGCCGATCCCCGCCGCCGGCATTCTCACCGGCATCGGCCGCGTCTCCGGCCGCGAATGCGTGATCGTCGCCAACGATGCAACGGTGAAAGGCGGCACATATTATCCGCTTACGGTGAAAAAGCATCTGCGTGCGCAGGAGATCGCGCGCGAGAACAATCTGCCATGCATCTATCTCGTCGATTCCGGCGGCGCCAATCTGCCAAACCAGGATCAGGTCTTTCCCGACCGCGAGCATTTCGGCCGCATCTTTTATAATCAAGCGACGATGTCCGCCACCGGCATTCCGCAGATCGCATGTGTCATGGGCTCATGCACGGCGGGAGGCGCCTACGTGCCTGCGATGAGCGACGAAGCAATCATCGTCAAAAACCAGGGCACGATCTTTTTGGGCGGTCCGCCGCTCGTCAAAGCGGCGACCGGCGAGGTCGTCTCGCCGGAAGATCTCGGCGGCGCCGACGTCCATTCACGCATATCGGGCGTAACCGATCATTACGCGCTGAACGATGCCCACGCGCTGTCGATCGTGCGGCAGATCATCGGCAATCTCAACCGGTACAAGCAGCCCGACATCGCGCTGCAGCCCGCACGCGAGCCTCTGCACGAAGAGGGCGAAATCTACGGGATTATTCCCAATGACGTGCGCAAGCCCTACGATGTGAGGGATGTCATTGCGCGTGTTGTCGACGGCAGCGAGCTCGATGAATTCAAGGCGCTCTACGGCACGACGCTCGTTTGCGGCTTCGCCCGAATTTTCGGCTATCCCGTCGGCATTATCGCCAACAACGGCATTTTGTTTTCGGAATCGGCGCTGAAAGGCGCGCATTTCATCGAGCTCTGTTGCCAGCGCGGCATTCCGCTCGTCTTCCTGCAGAACATCACCGGCTTTATGGTCGGCCGCAAATATGAATCCGGCGGGATTGCCAAGGATGGCGCGAAGCTCGTCACGGCAGTGGCCTGCGCCAAGGTGCCGAAATTCACAGTCATCATCGGCGGCTCCTTCGGCGCCGGCAATTACGGCATGTGCGGGCGCGCTTATGGCCCGCGTTTCCTGTGGATGTGGCCGAATGCGCGCATTTCCGTGATGGGCGGCGAGCAGGCGGCGAGCGTGCTTGCGCAGGTACGCCGCGACAATATCGAGGCCGCGGGCAAGACTTGGTCGGCGGAAGAAGAGGAGGCGATGAAGGCGCCGCTGCGCGCGCAATTCGAGCACGAGGGGCACCCCTATTATGCCAGCGCGCGGCTTTGGGATGACGGCGTCATCGATCCGGCCGAGACGCGCATGGTTTTGGGTCTAAGCATTTCCGCTGCGCTCAATGCGCCGATACAGCCGACGCGCTTCGGCGTGTTCCGGATGTGAGCCGCATGTTTTCCAAGATTCTCATCGCCAATCGCGGCGAGATCGCCTGCCGCATCGTGCGCACAGCGCGACGCATGGGCATCGCAACGGTCACCGTTTATTCCGATGCCGATCGCGACGCGATGCACGTCGCCGTTGCCGACGAAGCCTATCGCATCGGACCGCCTTCGGCACGCGACAGCTACCTCAACGTCGAGTCGATCGTCGCAGCGGCGAAACGCGCCGGCGCAGAGGCAATTCATCCGGGTTACGGTTTTCTCTCGGAGAATGCCGCGTTTGCCGACGCATGCGCCGCTGCCGGCCTTGTCTTCATCGGTCCGCCGGCCTCCGCCATTCGCGCCATGGGCGGCAAATCGGAAGCAAAAGCGCTGATGGACAAAGCCGGTATTCCGCTCGTGCCGGGTTATCACGGTGTCGATCAGTCGCCGCACATTCTTGCCGAGCAAGCGGAGCTTATCGGCTACCCCGTGCTGATCAAAGCCTCGGCCGGCGGCGGCGGCAGGGGAATGAAAGTCGCGGCACAGGCAAGCGAATTTGCGTCGCAGCTCGCCAGCGCCAAACGCGAGGCGGCCTCGTCCTTTGGCGACGATCGCGTGCTGATCGAAAAATATCTCGAGCATCCGCGACACGTCGAAATCCAGGTCTTTGCCGACAGCCACGCCAATTGCGTCTACCTCTTCGAGCGCGATTGCTCCATTCAGCGCCGGCATCAGAAGGTGATCGAAGAGGCGCCGGCGCCGAATTTTTCGCCGGACATGCGTGAGCGAATGGGTCGAGCTGCGGTCGAGGCGGCGCGGGCGATCGGTTATGTCGGCGCGGGCACGATCGAGTTCTTGTACGATGCGGCCGCGGGTCAATTTTATTTTATGGAGATGAATACGCGACTGCAGGTCGAGCATCCCGTCACCGAGATGATCACCGGACTCGATCTTGTAGAATGGCAGTTGCGTGTCGCTGCCGGCGAGACGCTGCCGCTGTCGCAAAACGATCTCACGATCAGCGGTCACGCCATCGAGGCGCGGCTTTATGCGGAAGATCCCGGTCGCGGATTTCTCCCGCAGACCGGGAGGCTGACGCATCTCGCGTTTCCATCCGGCGAAAACGTTCGCGTCGATACGGGCGTCCGCGCCGGTGATTCCATTTCCGTCTACTACGACCCGATGATCGCCAAACTGATAGCGTGGGGTCCAGATCGCGACGCGGCAATCCACCGGTTTGGTGTGGCGCTCGCAGAGACTCGGGTCGGCGGGCTCAAGACGAACATTGGTTTTCTCGCCCGGCTCGCAAATCACGCCGCCTTCAAAGCCGCCGATCTCGACACGCGCTTCATCGAGCGGCACAACGACGATCTTCTAAAACGACCTCTCCCCGCATCCGACGCGGCTTTTGCCCTGGCGGCGCTTGGGCTTCTGCTTGCGCGCACCGAGGAGGCGCACCGAGCGGCGCGTGCTTCATCCGATCCGTCGAGCCCATGGGCGCATAGCAATGGTTGGCGGCTCGACGATGAAGCGCGCGACGAGCTGCGCTTGCGCGAAGTCTCCGTCGAAAATGCGGAAGAGAAGAAGATCGACGTGGTCTATCGCCGCGGCGGCGGTTGGAGAATCGCGCTTGGTAACGGCAGCGCGTTCGACGCACAAGGCGAGATCGCGGCCGACGGCGAATTGACCGGCACGATCGGCGACGAGAAGGTATCAGCTGTCTGGAAAAGCGCCGGCAACGAGATCACGCTCTTCACCAAAACCGAGTCACGCCGCTTCGCGATCGTTGATCGTCTTCAGGGCGCGGACGCGGCGCAAGTCTCCGGCGGCTCCCTTGTCGCGCCCATGCCGGGCCGTGTCATCTCGTTGCTCGTCGAGCCGGGCACGCATGTGGAGGCAAACCAGCCGGTGGTCGTACTCGAGGCGATGAAGATGGAGCACACCTTGCGTGCGCCTTCGCAAGGCACAGTCGTGGCGTTTCGCTACGCGGCGGGCGAGCAGGTCGACGAGGGCGCCGAGCTGGTCGATTTCCGGGCGGACGGCAATTAATTATGCTCGAATGTTATAAGGCATCATTGCGAGCGCAGCGAAGCAACGACATCGTTTATTGCCGTCAAGCCGAGCGGAAATGCTTAGATAGTTTCAGATTCTGTCCCTGGTAATTCGAGGACGGCGTCTGCCCGTAGAGAACATCGGGCTCTTCCGCCATTTTCTCATACACGAGACGTCCGATCACTTGCCCGTCTTCCAGGAAGAACGGCACTTCGTGACTGCGCACTTCCAAGACAGCACGGCTTCCCGGCACGCCACCCGGCGAGAACCCGAAGCCCGGATCGAAAAAGCCGGCATAGTGCACTCTGAACTCACCCATCGACGGATCGATCGCAACCATCTCCGCCGCCAAGTCCGGTGGAATATGAAGCCGCTCCGATGACGCCAGAATGTAGAATTCTCCCGGATCTAGAATCAGCCTTTTATCCCGCCGCGGCGGCAGTGCTTCCCAGAAGTCACGAACGTCGTAATGGTTCACACGATCGACGTCCAAGACATCGGTATGTTTTTGTGCGCGGTAGCCAACGCAATTGTGCCCAAGCGTCTCCTTGTTCAGCGCAACGCGCAGGATCAATCCACCCCTGACACTGAGTTCGCCATCAACTAACGGGCGTGCTGCATGCAGCTCCCGCACGTCGCTGTCCTTGAGTGCGAAATCTGACTTATGCATTTGCCGGGAATTCAGCCGCCGGAAGCGGATTTGGTTTAATCGCGAGCCTTTGCGCACGCGGACACTGAAGCTGCGTGGAGAGATTTCGGCGTAAAGCGGCCCCTGATAATTACCGTCGACCCTGTCGAACACCTCGCTTTTGTCGGTGATCAGGCGGGTGAAAATGTCGAGGCGGCCGGTCGAACTTTTCGGATTGGCCACGCCGACAATGCTTTCTGGCAACGCCAGATATTCGAGCAGCGGGACGACGTACACATAGCCCTTTTCCAAAATCGCGCCGTCGCCTTCGAGCGAAAGCTCGTGCGATTTCAGCTCCTCGATTTTGTCGTGAACGCTCTTGTCCTTGCCGGGCAGAAAGCTCGCACGGATCCGATAGGCTCTCACCCCGAGCCGCAGGTCGAGGCTCGCCGGCTGAAATTGGCTCTCATCGATCCCCGGAGTGGCCTGGATCATGCCGCGGGTCACCATGGTCTTCAGCCGCTGTTGGGCAAGCAGGCCGAAATTATTGCCGAAATCGCGGTCAGGCGCGGCCTCGTCCGGCGAGAACAATTGGGGGCGCGCGCTGGCGTGAGCCGTCATGGGCGTCGTGCTCTTTTGCGGTCGGATGGGGGTTGCGCCAGAAGGTCGCGATGAGGCTGAGGGAGAAGGGCACACTAGCGCCTTGACGGCGGGAGCGCCAACCCGGCATGCCGTTTTGCCAACAATGGCCACACCCCTTCGCGCAACCGATTGCGAGTGCAGATGACCAAATCCGCGGATAAGCCCCGCTCCTTGCCAATGCGTCCGGCCACGGCGCTCGTGCATGGCGGCACGCTGCGCTCTTCCTTCGACGAGACCTCGGAAGCGCTCTTCCTCACGCAGGGCTTCGTCTACGAGACCATGGAGGCGGCGGAAGCGCGGTTCAAAGGCACCGATCCAGGCTTCATCTATTCGCGTTTTTCCAACCCGACCGTTGCGATGTTCGAGCAACGTATGGCGATGCTCGAAGGGGCCGAGGCGGCACGGGCGACCGCGAGTGGAATGGCGGCGGTGACAGCCGCGATGATGGGCCAGCTCAAGGCAGGTGATCACGTCGTTGCGGCGCGTGCGCTGTTCGGGTCGTGCCTCTATGTGGTCGAAGATCTCCTTCCGCGCTTCGGCGTCGCCTCGACCCTGGTCGACGGCACCGATTTGTCGCAGTGGCGCGCGGCGATGCGGCCGAACACGAAGGCCGCGTTCCTCGAAAGTCCAACAAATCCCGGGCTCGACGTGCTCGATATTCCTCGTATCGCCGAGATCGTCCATGCGGGCGGAGCGCTGCTCGTCGTCGACAACGTCTTTGCGACGCCGATCTTGCAGAGGCCGCTTGAGCTCGGCGCCGATTGCGTCGTCTATTCCGCAACGAAGCATATCGACGGGCAGGGCCGCTGCCTCGGCGGCGTGATCCTCGCTTCGCGAGAGTTCATCGACACGCATATCCATAATTTTCTGCGCCAGACCGGGCCAGCAATGTCGCCGTTCAATGCTTGGGTCATGCTGAAGGGCCTCGAGACCCTGCCGTTACGCGTATCGCAGCAGATGACGAATGCCATGCGCGTTGCCGATTTTCTGAGCGGCAAGAATGGGATCGCTTGCGTGCGATATCCTTTCCGCGCCGATCATCCGCAGTTTGAGTTGGCGCGCCGGCAGATGCTTGGCGGCGGCACCTTGGTGACGTTCGACGTCTCCGGCGGCAAGGCGGAGGCGTTCCGCTTTGCCAATGCGCTCGAAATCATCAACATTTCCAACAATCTCGGCGATGCCAAAAGCCTGATCACGCATCCCGCGACGACCACGCATCAACGGCTGACGCCGGAGCAGCGCGCCGCCATCGGTATCGGCGACGGCATGCTGCGTCTGTCGGTCGGCATCGAGGATGCCGAGGATCTCGTCGAGGATCTGCAGCGCGGCCTCGCGGCGCTCTGACATCGGGCTTGTCGCGAGGCGGAAGGTCTTGCATGCTGGCGCACATCGCGCTCCGCGGCGTATGAGTTCGCGCTCATGTACAAGTCGATCTCACACGATGTCCAGATCACGGTCATGCCGGAATTCCTGCCGGATCAATCCGATCCGGACGAGGAGCGATTCTTCTGGGCCTATACGATCGAGATCGTGAATCTCGGTCACAGGACCGTGCAACTGATGAGCCGGCATTGGCGCATCACCGATGCGCATGGCAGGCTCGAAGAAGTGCGCGGTCCGGGCGTTGTCGGGGAGCAGCCGATCCTCGCGCCTGGAGGCTCGTTCCGTTACACTTCGGGCTGTCCGCTTGCGACGCCGTCCGGCATTATGGTCGGCAGCTACAGGTTCGTCGATGACGCCGGCCGGTCCTTCGATGCAGACATTCCCGCCTTTTCCTTGGACAGTCCGCACGCCGCACGCGTGCTGAACTAAGCCTGCGACGCGATGCGTTGTGCCCGCGCGGACCAGAGCCGCAGTGCGAACGGCAGCGTCAGGCTGATCAGGATGAAACGCGCGAGGTGCTGTGCGCCGACATAAAGCGGATCGAGCCCGAGCGCGAAGGCAAGGATCGTCATCGCTTCCAGACCACCCGGGGAGAAGGCAACCATCGTCTGCGCGAAGGGCAGCGCAAGACAAAAAGAAGCCGCGGCTGCGAAAATCATCGACACTGCCGTGCCGGCGAGAAAGCTGCCGAGCGATGCGGTCGCGGAACGCGCCAGGAGCCGCCAATCGAAACCGATGAAGCGGGCTCCGACCCAGGCGCCGATCAGCACCTGCGCGGCTTCAACGATCGCGAGCGGCGACCGCCCGGGCGCGATACCGGTTGCGTGCAGAAAGCCTGAGACGAGCATCGCGCCGAAAAGCATACCGCCGGCGACATTGAGACGCTCCAGCACATAGCCGGCCAACCCACCGAACACGAAATCGACGAGCACCAGAAGCGGCGGATCGATGGGGCCGCTTTTTGGCAGGGTGACCGCGCTTGTCTCGCCGACGATCAGCGGGATCAGCGCCATCAGGAAGAACACGCGGCAGACCTGGACCACGGCGATGCGCGGCAGGTCGGCCTTCTCGTCCTGCGCGGCGACAAGGAACACGTAGGACAGCGCGCCCGGGACAGCCGCGAAGAACGCAGTCTGCGGCGACCAGCCGGGGATACGCTGCAGCATCGAGGCGGAAACGTAGGTGATCGCTGCGACCGCGGCCGCCATGAAGGCGAGGCTTGCCGGGTAGGCGCCGAGGCTTTTCAGCATGGCCGGCGACATCGCCGAACCGATGGCCACACCGGAACCTGTCAGCGCCAGTCGGCGTAACGGCGTCGACAGCGGCCCGGCCCAACCGAGCGCGGCGCAAGCTGCGACGCCGATCATCGCGCCGGACAGCCAGCCGCCGGGGATTTGCGCGAAACCAAGGGCACAACCGCCGGCCGCGGCGCCGGCGAGGGTGACGATCTCTCCGCGAACCTTGCGGAGCGTACTCGGCCGCAATCTCACCGCGTGAGCCACTCCGACAGCCGCCGGCTCGCTTCAACCATGTCGTCGCGCCGGCGGGCAAAGCACATTCGCACGAAGCGCTCGCCACCGGCGCCAAAAGCAGTGCCCGGCGCAACGCCGACGCGTGCGTCGTCGACGAGCCGGAATGCGAGCGTGCGCGTGTCGAGCATCGTGTCGAACGCGCAGAAGAAGTAAAATGCGCCTGCCGGTTCGGCGAAATGCGCCTGCTGCGTTTGTGCGAGCGCCTCGATGAGAAGATCGCGATTGCCTTTCGCGCGCGCGACTTGAGTGGCGACAAACGCCTCGCCCTGTTCAAGTGCCGTAATTGCGGCGCGCTGCATCGGCACCGGAACGCCGGACGTCGAATACTGCACCAGGTTCTCGATAATCGGTCCAAGCGCCGAAGGGGCCTCAAGCCAGCCGAGACGCCAGCCGGTCATCGCCCAATTCTTTGAAAAGGTCTGGACGAACATGATGCGGTCATCTGCATCGATCAGATCGCGGAAGGATGGTGCGCGCCCGGCATTGTAAAAAAAACGTCCATAAATCTCGTCGGCGATGATCCATAATCCTTGGCGTCGTGCCAGTGCCAGGATCGCCTCGAGTTCTTCGGGTGAGGCGGTCCATCCTGTCGGATTGCTGGGCGAATTGACGATGATCGCCCGCGTGCGCGGCGTGATCGCATCCGTGAGGCGATCGAGGTCAAGGTCCCATTGCCCACCGGCGCCGGCGCCGGAAAACTGCAGCGGAACTTCGGTGACGCCGGTTCCGGTGACCATGAGCGCGCCACGAAAATTCGGCCATGCCGGCGTGATCACGACCGCTTCATCGCCTGCTCCCGCCACAAGCCGCAGCGCGATTTGCAGTGCATGCATTCCGCCGATGGTGACGGAGAAGCGCTCCGGCGAATACAAGCCGTCGAGCGGCGACTTCAGCGTATAAACCCGCGCAAGATACTGCGCGATAGTTTCGCGCAGTTCGGGCAGACCGCGCTGATTTGTATAAAAGGTCTCGCCCGCAGCAAAGGAGCGCGTCGCGGCTTCTTGGATGAAGGCGGGCGTCGGCATGTCGCCTTCGCCAACCCAGAGCGGAATGATGCCATCGCGGCCACGGCCGTAGTGAAAGACCTCAACGATGCCGCTTGGGGGAGCCGCTATTGCTTCGGCGCGCAATGCCGAGAAGATATCGTCCGGTGCGACTTTCCGCGCATTCTGCATGTGGTCAGCGCTTCGCCAGGAGATCGCGTATCTCGGTGAGCAGAATCTCGCTCTTCGTCGGGCCGGCCTCTTCCCTCTTAACTCCGGCCATGCGTTCGAGGCGCGCGATCTCACGCACGACCAGAAACAAGATGAACGCGATGATCAGAAAATTGATCGCAACGGTGAGGAACTGGCCGTAGCCCAGAACCGCGCCGGCTTTCTTGGCGTCGAGGTAGGCTGGGTGACCCTGGATCGCGGCTGTCAGCGGCAGATAATAGTTCGAGAAGTCCAAGCCACCGGTCGCTGCGCCGATGAGCGGCATGATGATGTCGTTAACCAGCGAATCGACGATCTTGCTGAACGCAGCTCCGATGATGACCCCAATCGCGAGGTCGATGACGTTGCCGCGTAGGGCGAATTTCCTGAAGTCTGAGAGCATCGAAGCTTCTCCTCGGGCGGTGTGTGGATTGGAAGTGGCGTCTGAGGTGCGATAATATGGGCCGGAAAGGGTGGAGATTAAGCCGATGACCGGCTGGATGGCCGTTCTCGCGACGCTTGTCTATATCTGCGGGCTGTTTGCGGTCGCCCACTATGGTGACACGACCGGCCGGCGCTTCCTTGCAGGCCGCGTGAGACCTATCGTCTACGCGCTAGGTCTCTGCATCTACTGCACATCGTGGACCTTCTTCGGCTCGGTGGGCGTCGCCTCCGCCAGCGGCTACAATTTTCTTGCAATCTATATCGGGCCGCTTCTCGTGATCGGCCTCGGTGGTCCGGCCCTGGCGCGGATCGTCCACCTCGCCAAAGGGCAGAACATCACGTCAATCGCTGATTTCATTGCCGCCCGCTACGGTAAGGCGCAGAGCGTCGCGGCGCTTGTCACGCTGATCTGCGTGTTCGCGACAGTGCCTTATATCGCTCTGCAGCTCAAAGCGATTTCGACGTCAATCGCCGCGGTGCTCAGCTCGATTGAGACATCGCACTACGTACCGGGTTTCGTTTCGCAAAATCTCCTGCTGGCGATTGCCGCGCTGCTTTCCGGCTTCGCCATGGCGTTCGGTACGCGTCACGTTGACGCGACCGAGCACCAAGGCGGGCTGATGCTCGCCATCGCGACGGAATCGATCGTCAAGCTCCTTGCCTTCATATTGGTTGGAGCTTTCGTCACGTGGGGCATTTTTGACGGGCTCGGCGACCTGCTCGTCCAAAGCCGAAGCGCTCTCGGCGAACAAAACCCATTCGCCAAATCGCCCGAGCCGGTGAACTTCCTCACGATGGCGCTGCTGTCGGCATGTGCCATCCTGCTTCTGCCCCGGCAATTCCATGTCACCGTCGTCGAGAACCGCGATGTAGGCGACATCAAAACGGCAAGCCGGCTGTTCTCGTTCTATCTCATCGCGATCAATCTCTTCGTGATCCCGCTCGCGATGGCGGGGCTGGTGACGTTTTCAGCCCATGCGTTCGATCGAGATATGACGGTCCTAGCTCTGCCGTTGCAGTTCGATTTCGATCATATCGCCGTCGTCACCCTTATCGGGGGATTGTCTGCGGCGACCGCGATGGTCATCGTCGAGTGTGTGGCTTTGTCGACGATGATCTCCAATGATCTTGTTGTCCCGCTGTTCGTTCGAAGCGGGCGCGCCGCTGAGACGCTCCGTCCCGGCGATATCGGCGCGAAAATCCTGGTGGTGCGTCGGGTTGCGATCCTAGCCATTCTGGCGCTCGCCTATCTCTACCTCGTCCATGCAGAGCGAGCCGGCTTAGCCTCGATTGGGTTGGTGGCTTTCGCCTGCGTCGCTCAGATCGCGCCGGCATTCCTCGGCGGGTTGCTCTGGCCGCGCGCAACCGGGCGTGGCGCCATAGCTGGCCTGATCTCCGGAACGGTCTTGTGGGCCTATACGCTCCTGCTTCCGTCGTTTGATCCGGGGTCGCTCCCCTTCGGGGATGTCATCAGCCGTGGTCCGTTCGATCTAACGTTGCTGCGGCCGACCGCAATATTCGGAACCGACATGCCGGTGCTGGTGCATGGGACATTCTGGAGTTTGCTCGTCAACGTTGCCGCCTTCGTGACGTTCTCGCTCACGCGCTCGGCGACACGGATCGAGCGCGTCCAAGCCGATTATTTCGTCGGCAAACGCACGCCGTCCGCCACGCATCCGCTACGGCTGTGGCGCGCGAGCGTGAGCAGTGGCGAGCTCGAGGCGCTGGTGGCGCGCTATCTCGGTGCCGAGCGCACGCGCGACGCGTTTGCCGAGTACCTGTCTCACCGCGGCATTCCCGTTTCACGGGACGAACCCGCCGACGTTCACCTCTTGCGTTTCGCCGAGCATCAACTCGCCTCGGCGATCGGCGCGGCTTCATCACGCTTGGTGCTATCGGTGCTTCTCAAGCGCGGCAACGTCTCGCGTCAGACCGCGCTGCGCCTTGTCGACGACGCCTCGGCGGCGATCCTCTACAATCGCGATCTCCTGCAATACGCGCTCGACTTTGCGCGTCAGGGTATCACCGTCTTCGACAAGGATCTTCGGCTCATCTGCTGGAATCGTGAATTTCGCGAGCTGATAAATCTTCCCAGCGAGTTGGTCCGCGTTGGGGTAACGGCGCGGGAAATCGTCGCTTTCAATGCGGAGCGGGGTCTCTACGGCCCTGGAAATACCGAGGCGCAAGTTGTTGTCCGATTACAGGCGTTCACCTCGGAAGATGAGCCATCGCGCGTGAGACTTCACCCGTGCGGCGAGGTCATCGAAATCCGCTCGGCTCGAATGCCGGACGGAAGTTTGGTCACCACCTATACCGACGTCACTGCGCAGGTTGTGGCCGAAGAGTCGCTTGAGAAGCGCGTTGCTGAACGCACGGAAGAATTGATGCGTCTCAATATCGAGCTTGCGCGCGCAAAGGCAGAAGCCGAAGCGGCAAACAGCTCGAAGACACGCTTCCTTGCCGCAGCGAGCCACGATCTGTTGCAGCCGCTGAACGCTGCGCGCCTTTATGCCACCTCGCTTAGCGAAGGCGTCGCGATAAGCCGCAGTGCCGTTGCGGGCGAGATGCGCAAGCTCGCGCACAACGTCGATCTGTCCCTGGAAGCGGTTGAGGAAATCCTGACGACGATTCTTGAAATCTCCCGGTTGGATGCGGGCGCGCTCAAGCCGGAGCTGCATGCCTTCCCCATCGATGATGTCTTGGAGCAGCTGCGGATCGAGTTTGAGCCGATCGCGCGCGAAAAGCGGCTCGATCTCAAGGTTCTTCCCTGTTCTCTTCCGGTGCTATCGGATCGGCGTTTGCTACGCCGGCTCTTACGCAATCTCGTCTCCAACGCCGTGAAATACACGCCCGCACAAGGACGCGTTCTCGTTGGCGCGCGGCGCCGGCCGGACGGCCTCCGCCTCGAAGTCTGGGACACCGGTGTCGGCATTCCGGAAGATCAACAGAAGCTCGTCTTCCAGGAGTTCACGCGGCTTGAATCGGCGCAACAGACCGCAGCCGGGCTTGGACTTGGATTGTCGATCGTCGAGCGTCTCGGTCGTGTGCTCGACCATCCCGTGGACTTACGTTCGCTCCCCGCGCGGGGCTCGGTCTTTTCGGTCGACGTGCCAGCCGCCGCACCAAGCAATGCTGCCGAAAAGTCGAAACTGCCGCGGCGTGTCTCGCGTAAGGAGGCAATGGGCGGCATGGTCGTTGTGGCAATCGACAACGATCCGCGCATTCTCGAAGGGATGCGGGTTCTGCTCGAGCAATGGCAATGCAGCGCCGTGTGCGCGGACACGAGTGCGGAAGTAATCGTGCTGCTCGACGAAATTGCAGCTTCGCCGGATGTCGTTCTCGCAGATTACCATCTGGGCGAAGAGGAAAACGGCCTGGACGCCATCGCGAGATTGCGCGAGCAGTTCGGTATGGAATTGCCGGCGATCCTTATCACCGCCGATCGCACGACCGAGGTGCGCGACCGTGCGGGGGAGGAGAATGTCTACATCCTCCACAAGCCGGTGAAGCCCGCATCGTTGCGCGCGCTTCTTTCGCAGGCGCGCGTAGCGAGCACAGCGGCCGAGTAATCAGGCCGCCGAGGAGAAAGCCTTGCGGCCCGAGCGCAGCGCGTCATCGAGCAGTTCGAGCCGGTCTTGACCCCAGAACAACTCGCCATCGAGGATGTATGTGGGCGAGCCGAACACGCCGGCGGAAAGCGCCTCAGCGATGTTGTTCTTGTACAACGTTTCAATCTCGGGGCTGCGCGCCGACTTTAGAACGGAGCGCGCGTCGTGGCCGCACGAGCTTAAAATGTCGGCCAGCACATTTTCATCCGCGCAATTGCGCTCCTCCTCGAAGACGGCTTTGAACACGCCGCCGATATAGTCTCCCGCATCCTTGCCGCTGTGCACGATTGCAATGACCGAGCGGTCGGCAAGACTGCAGTCGAACGGCCAATTTTTCGGGTGCAGATGAAAGGTCTTGCCGCGTTTCTCGCGCCAGCGCTGCAGCTCGAACATGCGATAGCGCTGACGCGCCGGTGCACGCTTGGCGAGAGGCAGCCCTCCCGTCTCTGGAAATATCTCCCCGAGATTTACCGGCTTCCAATCGACTGCGAGACCATGCTCACGCGCAATCCTTTGGAAAAGCGCGTGGCCGATATAGGCCCACGGACTGACGGTCGTGAAATAGCAGGTAATGCGGCGCACCATGTAACCTCCCCTTTGGTCGGGAAATTACATGGATTTTTTCGGCGCGCCAGCGCGTTTTATGCGGCTGCTTTCGCTTGCGCGGCAGCGCGCCCGTAGAACGATTCGTGCGACTTCGCCATGTCGATAAGCAGTCCCGGCGGCGAGAAGCGGTCGCCATACTTCTTGGCGAGCTTATCGCAGAGAAGCACGAAATTGCCGACGCCCATGCCGTCGATATAGCTCAGCGTGCCGCCGGTATAAGGCGCGAAGCCGAAACCGAGGATCGAGCCGACATCCGCCTCGCGCGGATCGGTGACCACGCCTTCCTCGAAAGTGCGCGCGGCCTCGACAGCCTGTACGACAAGGAAGCGCTGCTTCAATTCTTCGATGTCGATGTCATCAGGATCGAGCCTGCGTTCGGCGAGATCGGCGAGACCGGGCCAAAGCTGCTTCTGGCCCTGACCTTTCTCGGGATAATCGTAGAAGCCCTTGCCGTTTTTGCGGCCGTTGCGGCCTTTCTCGACGACAAGCGTACGCAACACTTTCTCCTGCGCGGGATCGACGGCGCCCTGGCCGAGATCCTTCTTCGTCGCTTCAACGATCTTCCAGCCGAGATCGACGCCGACTTCGTCGTTGAGTGCAAGCGGCCCGACCGGCATGCCAGCCATCTTGGCGGCATTCTCGACCATCGACGGCGGCACGCCTTCGACCAGCATCAGATGCGCTTCGCGGATGTAATTGCCTACACAGCGATTGGCGTAAAAGCCACGCGTGTCGTTGACGACGATCGGCGTCTTCTTGATCGCGCGGACATAATCGAGCGCGGTTGCGAGCGCTCGGTCGCCCGTGCCTTTCCCCTTGATGATCTCGACAAGCATCATCTTCTCGACCGGCGAGAAGAAGTGGATGCCGACGAAGTTTTCCGCCCGTGAATGGTTCTCGGCAAGCGATGTGATCGGCAAGGTCGACGTGTTTGAGGCGAAGATCACGTCCGGACCGATAACGGCCTCTGCCTTCTTCGTCGCCTCCGCCTTGACGCCGCGATCCTCGAAGACTGCCTCGACGATGAGATCGCATCCCTTCAGCGCGGCATAGTCGTCCGTCGCATTGATGCGGCCGAGCAGCGCGTCGCGATCGGCGCTCTTGGCACGGCCTTTCATGATCTGACCGGAGATGAGCTTGTTCGAGTATTCTTTGCCCTTGTCGGCGCTCGCCTGATCGCGGTCGATCAGCACGACGTCCATTCCGGCCTGCGCCGTGACATAAGCAATGCCGGCGCCCATGAAGCCCGCACCGAGCACGCCGACCTTGCGCAGGTTCGTCGCCGGCACGTTCTTCGGCCGCCGCGCGCCTTTGTTGAGTTCGCCCATCGACAGGAATAGCGAGCGGATCATCGCCGCTGCTTCCGGCGAGCGCAGGATTTTTGCGAACCAGCGCGCCTCGACCTTCAACGCCTGATCCATCGGCAGCTGCAGGCCTTCGTAAACGCAGTGCAGGATCGCCTTAGCCGCGGGATAATTGTCCATCGTTTCGCGGCGATAAAGCGCGTTCGCGGCCGGCCACGTCATCATCCCGGTCGGCGAAAACACTTTGCCGGAAGGCAGCTTGAAATTCTTCTCGTCCCAAGGCGCGACGCCTTTGCCGCCGCTCTTGATCCACTCTTTCGCCTTGGCGACGATCTCCGCTGCCGGCGCGACGGCGTGAACCAGATTCATCTTCAGGGCGGCAGCGGGCCTGATCTGATCGCCTTTGAACAACATTTGCAGCGCGTCGCCGGTCTGCATCAGCCGCGGAATGCGTTGCGTTCCGCCGGCGCCGGGGAACAGCCCGACCTTGATCTCGGGAAGGCCGACGCGCGCCTTCTCCGAATCCGACATGACGCGATAGTGGCAGGTGAGCGCGAGTTCGAAACCGCCACCGAGGCAAGTGCCATTGATCGCTGCGGCCCACGGCTTGCCTGACGTTTCAAGCTTGCGATACGTGCGCGACAGCGCGCCGGCATTGTCGACGAAGAGGCGCATTGCTTCTTCTTCGCCGCGCTCTTTCCGCGCCTTTGCGTACTCGCTTGCGCCTTTCTCCAGCATGGTGAGGTCGGCGCCGGCAGAGAACGTGTCCTTGCCGGACGTGACGACGCAGCCCTTGATTGTCTCATCCGAAGCGACCTTGTCGACCACCTGGTCGATCTCGGCGATAACCTCCGGATTGAGCACATTCATCGCGCGACCGGACATGTCCCAGGTCAGGAGCGCAATGCCGTCAGCATCGGTTTCGAAGCGAAAGTTTTTGAGGTTCATGGAAGAGCTCCGGAATTCTGGTCCTCTTCCCCGGCCGAGCAAAGCGAAGAGCCGGGGTCGAGAGCTGTGCGGCAACTTTCTGGTTCCCGGATCGCGCTCACGCGCGTCCGGGAAAGTGGCTGAGATCTTAAACGCGCTCGATGATCGTGGCAGTGCCCATGCCCGCGCCGATGCAGAGCGTGACGAGCGCGGTCTGCTTGCCCGTGCGCTCCAACTCGTCGACGACTGTGCCGACCAGCATTGCACCGGTTGCGCCGAGCGGATGGCCGAGCGCGATCGCGCCGCCATTCACGTTGACCCTGGCCGGATCGATGTCGAGCTTGCGAATGGTCTGCAACACCACCGCGGCAAAAGCTTCGTTGATCTCCCACAGATCGATGTCGTTCTTGGTCATGCCGGCCTGACGCAGCGCCTTTTCGCTGGCGGGCGCGGGACCGGTCAGCATCA
>JAFAVH010000021.1 GCA_019242655.1 Methylobacteriaceae bacterium | reverse complement strand
TCATCGAGCTGCACGCCGCGCTGGCCGGCAAGCTTTCCGAAAGCCAACGAAACTTTGGCGTCCCGGTCGTTGGCAAGGACACGCGCTAAGGCCGCTACCTGATCCGCGCCTTCGAGGCGCTGAGCCGATTCGGTGACAAGCGGAAGCGCCAGGTCCTTCTCGCCGATTGCGTAAAGGAGCTCGATCGTTCGTACGACCTCGTGGCGCTGATTGCCTTCAGCCGCCGGAGGCAGTGAGCGGACTTGACCGGCCACTAGGCCGAGCTTCGTGCGCGCCAGCTGGCCATAGAACGTCGCCGAATGAGTCGCAGCCTTGCGGTAGAATTCCTTTGCCTCCGCTGCTTTCTCCGCGCCATTGGCCTCCGCCGCCCGGCCTTGCCAATAAGCAACGCGCGCAAGCGAGATCGGTGTCTCCGCCGACAGTGAAGCGATCGCGAAATGGCGTGCGGCCGCAACGGGATCGTTGAGGAAGCGAAGCGCGATCCAGCCGGCATGGAATTCGGCTTCGACGCGCAAATCCCCACGTTGCGCGCTGTGCTCATCACAAATGCGGTAGGCGGACTGGACGTCGCCCTTGTCGAGCATCTTGCGCGACAGCATCCGGCGCTCGGTCCACCATTCGTCGCCATTGATGATCAAGGCCGGGTCGCGAGGCGCGCTAAGTAAGACTTGCACTGCTTCGTCGAACTTCTTGGCACGTCGCAACTTTTGGATTTTCGAGAAGAGATAGCCGGGGTCGCTTTGCAGTGCCGCCGGGACGGCCGCCATCTCCTTGTCCGAAGCGCCCTCGTTGATGACGGCTATGCGCGCCTTCGTCAGAAGCACGACATCAGGTCCGGCGCTCTGAGCGCTGCGCATGGCGCCTGCCGTGTCCTCTTTGTAGAGCAGGCGGTCCGCCCGATACTTATAATCGGCCTTCTCAAGCAGATCGCCAAAGTTCTTCTTGATCGAACCTTCAAGCCACGGGTTGAGGTCGCCCTCACGCCAAGCGCTGCGCACGAGTTCCGCGGCCTGAGCCTTTTGCCCCTCGGCCAAAAGAGCGCGTGCCAGGGCGAGTTTGCCGTGAACCGTCTGAGGCTTTCCGCTGGCGAAATATTGCTTCACGCGAGCCGGCGACGGATTGTCGGTATAGAGCGATTCTTCCGCCCGCTTCCTCAACCACGGACCGGAGGGCCAACCGGGGTGAGCCTCAAGGAAGGTGGTGACCCGCTTGAAGCCGGTTTCACGCTGATTGGTACGTAACGCCACCCATTCAAGCGTCGTGCGCACGAGAGGGTCTGGCGCATTGGCGGCAACGCGGTCACCTGCGGCAAGCTCGCTATTCTTGTAGAACGCGATCGCTTCCCGCAACCCGGTCATATTGATGCCGAGCTGAGTCGCGGGATCAGGTAGGTCGTTGGAAGGCGCAAGGAGTTCGGGCTGAGGCGCGTAAGCGATGGGCGCCGCGGCCGATTCGCTCTCTTCCCCGCTTTTGCCCAGCGAAGCTATGGCCGAGAGCGCGTCCGCGGGGCCGGGTGGTACGAGGGCCGCATGCATGCTTTCGGCCCGCGCCGGCGTAAGAACGGAGATGGGCGCACCTTCGGGCGGCGTGTCGATTGCGGACGGATTTGGGGAAAGCGACGCGAGAACCATGCCCGGGGGCTCGTTCGCCGGGCCGAATTGCGCCGCAAGCACGCGCATTGCGTGATCGAGTGAAGCGGTCGGGATCATCGGCGAACGATACGACGCCAGACGATGCGCCAAAGAGCCGAAATGATTCGTCGAAGTCAGCGGGGTGAGCAAAACCGGGGCGGTGAGCAAGGCGGCAGCAGAGACCTTTAATGACGTACGTACAAAATCCATCTTCGGGACAGCTCCAGTCGCTTCAGCTTCTCGCCGCTTCGTTTACGAATCCTAAACCCTATTTTCCTGGCCTTATCGGGCCGGATCGGACATTGTGCCTCGATCTTGATCGTGTGCCGGTGGGCCTTCACGGATCGGGTGAAGCGGCTATGTCTTTGCGATCACAGGAAGCCGAGCAATTTCGGCGTCGATTGGGCGCCAATTGGTCGAGAAGAGGTCGACATGGGTAGAAAAGCCCCGTTTAAGGGCTCGTTGACGGCGCTGGTCACCCCATTCGAGAACGGCGGCCTCGATGAGGAGGCCTTTCGCGGGTTGATCGACTGGCAGATCGAGAGCGGCACGCATGGGTTGGTGCCCGTCGGGACCACCGGCGAGAGCCCGACCCTCTCGCATGCAGAGCACCGGCGCGTCGTCGAGATCTGCATCGGCGAGGCTAAGGGACGCGTGCCGGTAATTGCAGGCGCCGGCTCGAACAACACGCACGAGGCCGTGGAGCTGGCAAAGCATGCCGAGAAAGCAGGCGCTGACGGCGTCCTGGTCGTGGCGCCTTACTACAACAAGCCAAACCAGGAGGGGCTCTACCAGCACTTCAAGGTGGTAAATGACGCGATCGGCATTCCGATCATCATCTACAACATCCCGCCACGCTCCGTGGTCGACATCTCGATCGATACGATGAAGCGGCTCTTCGAACTGAAGAATATCGCCGGCGTAAAGGATGCGACCGGCAACCTGGCGCGAACGGCGCTCCAGCGTCATCATCTCGGAGCGGACTTCATCCAACTCTCGGGCGAGGACATGACGGCGCTCGGCGTCATGTCTCACGGCGGCGACGGCTGCATTTCGGTGACGTCTAATGTCGCCCCGCGCGAATGCGCCGAGATGCAAGAGGCTTGCCTCGGCGGCGACTATCGCACCGCACTGACTGTCCAGGATCGGCTGACGCCGTTGCATGCGGCTTTGTTTTTGGAGCCCAATCCGGCAGGACCAAAATATGCGCTCTCAGTCCTCGGCAGGATGAACGAGAATGTGAGATTGCCAATGGTGCCACTGACGGAACCGACGCGCGTCGCCATCCGCGAAGCAATGGTGCATGCCGGGATTCTCAACGCATAATCCGTGGCGCCAAAACCTGACTCCAATTTCAAGATCGTCGCCGATAATCGCCGCGCTCGCTATAATTACGAGATCGGCGAGAAGTTCGAGGCGGGAATTGCGCTGACCGGCACGGAGGTAAAATCGCTTCGCACGGGCAAGGCAACGATCGCGGAGAGTTATGCCGGCGTCGATCGCGCCGGTGAAATGTGGCTCTACAATGCAAACATTCCCGAATACCTCGCCGGAAATCGCTTCAATCACGAGCCGAAGCGGCCGCGCAAACTTCTCTTGAAGAGCCGCGAGATATCCAAGCTCGCGCAAGGCGTCGAGCGCGAGGGGATGACGGTCGTGCCGCTCAGGCTCTATTTCAATGCGCGTGGACGCGCGAAAATCGAGATTGCTCTCGCCAAGGGCAAACAGATGCACGACAAACGCGAGACAGAGAAGAAGCGCGATTGGGCGCGCGAGAAAGGCCGCTTGATGCGAGAGCGAGGTTGACGTGACGATGAAAGCCCCGATCAAATTCGACCATTGCGTGATTCACGTTTCCGATTGGGAAAGATCGAACGACTTCTATGCGCGCGTGGTCGGTGCCGAAATAGTCGAACGCGGCGATGGCTATGCTTACCGGTTCGGCTCGAACCAACTGAATTGTCACGGACCCGGGGTAGAAGCGACGCCGGTAGCGCGGCTTCCCGTTCAACCTGGCAATAGCGATCTCTGCTTTGTCTGGACCGGTCCGATCGATGGCGCCGTCGCGCATCTGAAAGAACAGAAGGTCGCGATCGAAGTCGGACCCGTTACGCGATATGGCGCGCAAGGGCAGGGGACAAGCGTTTATTTTCGCGATCCCGACGGCTCGCTGCTCGAGTTCATCAGTTATTCCGGCGAATCAAGATAAGCGCGAATGCGCGCAAACACGGCACGAAACATGTCAGTCGTCAGCACGCCCGTATTGGTGTTGTATCGCGAGCAGTGATAGCTGTCGAAAAGCGCGAGCCTTTTGGCTTGATGCAGCATCTCGTGTTCACGCGCATGCGCGAAAGAGAATTGCTTCAAGGGTCTGCCAAACGTGCGCACCACGCTATCGTGCGCGATGCGGCCAAGCGCGAGAATGGCACGCAGGTTCGGCAGCGCATCGATTGTTCGCAGTAGGAACTGTCGGCAGGTGGCAATCTCCGACGGTTCCGGCTTGTTTGCCGGCGGCACGCAACGTACCGCGTTGCTGATCAGCGCATCGTGCAAGGCAAGACTGTCGTCTGGCCGCGCTTCATAAAGGCCTGTCGCAAAGCCATATTCGAGCAGCGTCGCGTAGAGGAGATCGCCGGCATAGTCGCCGGTGAAAGGACGCCCGGTGCGGTTGGCACCCTTCAATCCGGGCGCGAGGCCGACAATCAGGAGCCGCGCCGAACGAGGTCCGAAGGAAGGCACCGGCGCATTGTGCCATTCGGGGTGGAGCGCCCGGCTCGCCTCGCGAAAGGCGAGCAATCTCGGGCAAAGCGGACAATCGCGCGGCGGCTCCGGCAGCAGTAATTCAGGCGGACTGTTTTGCGCCACCTGAAACTCTGTTGCCGCATCCGCGATCAGTGATCGACGTCTTCGGTCTGCGGTGTCGCATGCGCCATCGGACGCCGCTGCTCGCGCTCCTGATAGCGCTGCATGCGCTCGGCGCGCTCGCCGGGATCCCGACCGATCTTTGCGATCAAGTGCACGAGGTCGATGAACTCGTCTGCTTGGCGGCGCAGTTCATCGGCGACCATCGGCGGCTGCGTCGTGATCGTCGAGACGACTGAGACGCGCACGCCTTTGCGCTGCAGCGCCTCGACGAGCGAGCGGAAATCGCCATCGCCCGAGAAAAGCACGATCTCGTCGAGATGTTCAGCCATCTCCATGGCATCGACGGCAAGCTCGATGTCCATGTTGCCTTTGACTTTGCGGCGGCCCATGGAGTCGACGAATTCCTTCGTCGGCTTCGTCACGACCGCGTAGCCATTGTAATCGAGCCAGTCGATCAACGGCCGTATCGAGGAATATTCCTGCTCTTCGACCAGCGCCGTATAGTAGAAGGCGCGAATGAGCTTACCCTTGCTTTGGAACTCACGCAGCAAGCGCTTGTAGTCGATGTCGAAACCCAATGATTTGGCGGTGGCATATAGATTCGCGCCATCAATAAATAACGCGATACGATCCTGTTCAGGCATGTGTCTCTCGTGACCGGGTTGATCTTGTTAGGAGCGGCAGCGGGAAACGCCGAAACCCGCCAAGGCGGCATACCCGTTTGCCTGTCTCAGGCTGAAGTCTCTGAAACGCGCCGAAGCGCTATAACATCGAAGCAGAATTGTATGTCTGCTCAGCTTCGTCAAGAGCAGACTGCTGAAGCGCATGCCCGAAATAAGGATTCGTGAAACATTAACGATCGTTCATCGGGAGATAGGACTTGCGTTCCAGAAGACTTCTATATAGCAAGGCGCATTCCGCAAACCTACTGGAAGTGCGAGGCGCCGTATGGCACGCGTCACTGTTGAAGATTGTATCGACAAGGTCGAAAACCGCTTTGATTTGGTGCTGTTAGCAAGTCACCGGGCGCGCATGATTTCGTCCGGCCAGCAGATCACGGTTGATAGAGACAACGACAAAAATCCGGTCGTTGCGCTGCGCGAAATTGCCGAGACCACGCTAAAGCCTGAGGATCTCAAGGAAGAGTTCATTCATTCGCTGCAGAAGCATGTGGAAGTCGACGAGCCCGAGGCCGAGGTTGTGCCGAGCATCGCTTCGATCGATCCCTTGGCCAGCGATGCGCAGGGCGACGTGCAGTTCGACCGCATGACGGAAGAGGACCTGCTGCGTGGTCTGGAGGGCTTGGTTCCCCCGGCCGCCACTGAAGACGACGCCGAGTAATACCCAAAAACGCTGCCGCTGCGGCCACTTGCCGGCTGCGCTCTTGCTCCAGGTCCTCGGGAGCCGATAGTTTTCGCGCTCAAACGGGCCCGGAGGTATTTGCCACATGATGCGGCAGTACGAACTCGTCGAGCGGGTGCGCAAGTACAACCCCGCTGCCGACGAGGAGCTGCTCAATCGCGCCTATGTCTATGCCATGCGCGCTCATGGCGCGCAGCGGCGCGCCTCCGGCGATCCCTACCTTAGCCATCCGCTCGAAGTCGCGGGAATTCTGACCGATCTGCGGCTTGATGACGCGACGATCGTCGCCGCGGTCCTGCACGACACAATCGAGGACACGGGCTCGACCCGCGAGGAAATCGACCAGACCTTTGGCCCGGAGATCGGCCGTCTGGTCGAGGGTCTCACCAAGATCAAAAGGCTCGATCTCGTTTCAAAGCGTGCCGAGCAGGCGGAAAATTTCCGCAAGCTCCTCCTCGCCATCGCTGACGACGTGCGCGTGCTTCTCGTCAAGCTTGCCGATCGCCTGCATAACATGCGCACGCTTGAGCACGTGCCGCCCGAGAAGCGCGCGCGTGTCGCCGAAGAGACCCTCGATATTTACGCCCCGCTCGCCGGCCGCATGGGCATGCAGCGTCTGCGCGACGAACTTGAGGACCTCGCCTTCCGTCATTTGCGGCCCGATGCGCATGCCATGATCGACTCGCGCCTGAAGACATTGCGCGAGCGCAACGGCCATCTCATCCGTACGATCGAAAAGGAACTCTCGGACGCTTTGTCGGCGCGCGGTATCGAAGCAAAGGTCGTCGGTCGCGAAAAGCAGCCTTATTCGATCTGGCGCAAGATGGAACGGAAATCGCTCGCCTTCGAGCAACTGTCCGACATTTTTGGGTTCCGCATCATCGTCCGCACGGTCGAGGATTGTTATCGCGTGCTCGGGGTTGTGCACACAAAATGGCCGATGGTGCCGGGACGGTTCAAGGATTACATCTCGATCCCGAAGCAGAACGATTACCGCTCGATCCACACGACAATCGTCGGTCCGGGGCGTCAGCGTGTCGAGCTGCAAGTCTGCACCGCCGAGATGAAC
>JAFAVH010000431.1 GCA_019242655.1 Methylobacteriaceae bacterium | reverse complement strand
CGTCTTGCCTGCATCGATGTGAGCCATGATCCCAAAGTTGCGGTAATCTTCGATCGGATGTGAGCGAGGCATTTTCTTTGATCCTTCGGCGGCGCGCGGCGCTTACCAGCGATAGTGCGAGAAAGCGCGGTTCGCTTCCGCCATGCGGTGCGTGTCTTCGCGTTTCTTCACCGCGTTGCCGCGATTATTGGCTGCGTCCATGAGCTCGGACGAGAGACGGTCGACCATGGTCTTGTCGTTGCGGCCGCGCGCCGCCGCGATGATCCAGCGGATGGCGAGCGCCTGGCGACGGTCGGGACGCACTTCGACGGGCACCTGATAGGTGGCGCCGCCGACGCGGCGTGAGCGCACTTCGATCGCCGGCGCGACGTTGTCGAGAGCGGATTTGAAGACCGCGAGCGGATCGGAGCGAAGCTTGCCCTCGATCGCATCGAAGGCGCCATAGACGATCGCTTCCGCGACCGATTTCTTGCCTTCATACATAATCGAATTCATGAATTTTGTAAGAACAACGTCGCCGTATTTGGCGTCCGGAATGATCTCGCGTTTTTCGGCTCGATGGCGGCGGGACATCTGGCGCTCTCCTACTTCGGACGCTTGGCGCCGTATTTCGAACGGCGTTGCTTGCGGTCCTTGACGCCCTGCGTGTCGAGGACGCCGCGCAGAATGTGATAGCGCACGCCGGGAAGGTCCTTGACGCGGCCGCCGCGGACCATGACGACCGAGTGCTCTTGCAGGTTATGGCCTTCGCCGGGAATGTAGCCGATGACCTCGAAGCCGTTGGTGAGGCGTACCTTGGCGACCTTGCGGAGCGCCGAGTTCGGCTTCTTCGGCGTCGTCGTGTAGACGCGCGTGCAGACGCCGCGCTTCTGCGGACAGGCCTGCAGATGGCGCGCCTTTTCGCGATATGTCTTCTGTTGCCGCGGCTTGCGGATCAACTGACTGATTGTCGGCATTCCTGGCCCTTTGAAAGCGAACCTTTGAACCTCACCGGCCGCGCGCCGGATACACAGGCGAGCGGGTCTTTTTCGCGCGAGACATATGCGCAAACGACGAAGCACCTTCGGCTCGACGGAGCCTCAGGCGCTCGAATTCTGCAGAGGACCGGGGCGATTGCCTCGATCGTGCCTTTGTCGGAGCCTTTTGGGCTCGTCTTATTGGCCTAGCAGATGTGCCGACAGCGTTTAGACCCGAAACATCCAGGGCTGGACGCCCTGAAAAGCATGGGCCTACGGCCTGCCGAAAGTGCGCGGAACCTAGTCGTGGCGGCTCAGCGCGTCAACCCCTCAGCCAGCGCTAAATGGGCTGCGTTTACCGCGACAAAATCGCTGTTTGGTCATTCCCGGCGAAGCAGAGCTTCGACCGGGAATCCAAACAGTTCTAGCGCTAGATTCCCGCTTTCGCGGGAATGACAGAGCAGCCCTATTCCGCCGCGGCTGGCGCCGGCAGCGCCGGCGAAGTCTGCGAGGCCTCCGCCTTCTGCTGCAGGATCATCTCGTCGCGGGTCGCGGCAACGCGGCGAATCTTCGACATCGCCGCACCGGTGCCCGCCGGGATGAGCCGGCCGACAATGACGTTCTCTTTCAGACCCTCGAGCGTATCGACCTTGCCGTTGACCGCCGCCTCGGTGAGGACGCGGGTGGTCTCCTGGAAGGACGCTGCGGAGATGAACGAGCGCGTCTGCAGCGAGGCCTTGGTGATGCCGAGGAGAACCGGCGTGCCGGTGCCAGGCTTGCCGCCCTCCGCCGCCGCACGTTCGTTCGCCTCGTCGAGCTCGATCTGATCGACCTGCTCGCCGGCCAAGAACCCGGTGTCGCCCGGATCGACAATATCGACCTTCTGCAGCATCTGGCGAACGATCACCTCGATGTGCTTGTCGTTGATATTGACGCCCTGCAGCCGGTAGACCTCCTGGATCTCGTTGACGAGGTAAGCGGCAAGCTCCTCCACGCCCTTGATCGCCAGGATGTCGTGCGGCGCCGGATTGCCGTCGACGATGTAATCGCCCTTCTCGACCACGTCCCCGTCCTGCAAGTGGATGTGTTTGCCCTTCGGGATGAGATACTCGACCGGCTCGGCGCCCTCTTCATGCGGGACGATCGAGATGCGCGTCTTGTTCTTGTAGTCGCGTCCGAACTGCACCGTGCCGGAAGCTTCCGCGATGATCGCGTGGTCCTTCGGACGGCGCGCCTCAAAGAGCTCGGCAACACGCGGCAGACCGCCGGTGATGTCGCGGGTCTTCGCCGAATCCATCGAGATACGGGCGAGAATGTCGCCGGCGTGAACCTGCGCACCCGGATCGACCGCGATGATCGAATCGACCGGCAAGGTGTAGCGCGCATCACCACCGCGGCTGAGTTTGGCGATCTTGCCATCCTTGCCCTTGATGATGATCGCCGGCTTCAGCCCGGCGGAACGCGTGTTCAAGCGCCAATCCATGACCATGCGCTTGGCGATACCGGTCGACTCGTCGATCGTTTCCGCCAGTGATTGTCCTTCGAGCAGGTCCTCGAATTCGGCGACGCCATCGACCTCGGTGAGAATGGGGCGCATATATGGGTCCCATTCGGCCAGACGCTGGCCGCGTTTGACCTTGTCGCCGTCATCGACCTTCAGCCGGGCGCCGTACTGAATGCGATGCACCGCGCGCTCGGTCCCGTCGGGCCCGAGGATCACGACGGCGACGTTGCGCGACATGACCATGAGATCGCCTTCGGAATTGCGCGCCGCATGGCGGTTACGAATCTTCACCGTGCCTTCGAAATTCGACTCGATGAACGACTGATCGGCAATCTGCGCCGCCCCGCCGATATGGAAGGTGCGCATCGTGAGCTGCGTGCCCGGTTCCCCGATCGATTGCGCCGCAATGACGCCGACCGCTTCGCCCATATTGACGGGCGTCCCGCGCGCAAGG
>JAFAVH010000318.1 GCA_019242655.1 Methylobacteriaceae bacterium | reverse complement strand
AACACGTCAGCGGCGTACGTAGCCGATCTTCGGCCGCGGCTTTCGCCCAAGCAGCAGGCAGATCATGCCGAGAACGGCGATGATGATCCAGACCGGCAGACGCAGGAGGGAGGTCATGCCGGGATTCCAAAGCGCCGGATGAATGCGCTCCAGCGTCGGCTGTATCAGCTTGAATTTCTCGGGAAAGATCTGGGCCGCGGTGTCCGCCGTCGGGGTGTAGATGACCGCGCTCGCCGCGATCGATTTCGTCCCGTCGACGATTAGCGCCGCGAAAGCGGCGGCAAGCAGCAAAATGCCTAGAAAACGGAAGAAGAGGCGAATCATCGCAAGGCCGGCAAGCGGAGCGCTAAAATCGCTCTTAAGCGAGCCGGAAAGCACTGTCCACGGGGCGGGAGAACGCGAGGGATCGGGGTTCCCAGCCGCCGCAAAACCACGCTAGACACCCGGCCATGCCGAAGCGGACGGACATCAAGACGATAATGATCATCGGCGCGGGCCCGATCGTGATCGGCCAGGCCTGCGAATTCGATTATTCCGGCACGCAGGCATGCAAGGCGCTGCGCGAGGAAGGCTATCGGATCGTCCTCGTCAACTCGAACCCGGCGACGATCATGACCGATCCGGACATGGCCGATCGCACCTATGTCGAGCCGATCACGCCCGAAATCGTCGCCAAGATTATCGAGAAAGAGCGTAACGTCGCGCCGGGCGTGTTCGCGCTTCTGCCGACGATGGGCGGACAGACGGCACTCAACTGCGCCCTTTCCTTAAAGCGCATGGGGGTCTTGCAAAAATTCGACGTCGAGATGATCGGCGCCACGGCGGAAGCGATCGACAAAGCCGAGGACCGCGAGCGCTTCAAGAAAGCCATGACGAAGATCGGCCTCGAGACGCCGAAATCGCATCATGTGAAGACGTTGGCGGCCGCGTTGACCGCGCTCGACGATATCGGACTGCCGGCCATCATCCGGCCCTCTTTCACGTTGGGCGGCACGGGCGGCGGCATCGCCTACAACAAGGCCGAGTTCACCGAGATCGTCGAGCGCGGCATCGACGCCTCGCCTACGAACGAGGTCTTGATCGAAGAAAGCGTGCTCGGCTGGAAAGAGTTCGAGATGGAGGTCGTCCGCGACAAGGCGGACAATTGCATCATCATCTGCTCGATCGAGAATGTCGATCCGATGGGCGTGCATACCGGCGACTCGATCACGGTCGCGCCGGCGCTAACGCTCACCGACAAAGAATACCAAGTCATGCGCGACGCCTCGATTGCGGTGTTGCGCGAGATCGGCGTCGAGACCGGCGGCTCGAACGTGCAGTTCGCGATCGATCCTGCGAGTGGGCGCATGATCGTCATCGAGATGAATCAGCGCGTGTCGCGCTCATCCGCATTGGCCTCGAAAGCGACGGGTTTCCCCATCGCCAAAGTCGCGGCCAAACTCGCCGTCGGCTACACGCTCGACGAAATTGCCAACGACATCACGGGCGGTGCGACACCGGCTTCGTTCGAACCAACGATCGATTACGTCGTCACGAAAATTCCGCGCTTCGCCTTTGAGAAATTCCCCGGCGCCGAACCCACCCTGACAACGGCGATGAAATCGGTCGGCGAGGCGATGGCGATCGGCCGCACGTTCGGCGAAAGCCTGCAGAAGGCGCTGCGTTCGCTGGAGACGGGACTTTCCGGCCTCGACGAGATCGAGATCGAGGGCCTCGGCCACGGCGACGACCGCGCGGTCTTGCGCGCCGCGCTCGGCACACCGACGCCGGACCGGTTGCGCGTCGTCGCACAAGCGCTGCGTATGGGCGTCACCCGCAAAGACATCCACGACGCCTGCAAGATCGATCCGTGGTTCATCGATCGCATGGCAGAGATCGTCGAGATGGAGGCAAAGGTGCGCCGCTTCGGCTTACCGCAGGACGCTGCCAACCTGCGGATGCTGAAAGCGATGGGCTTTTCCGATATGCGGCTTTCCGTGCTCGCTGCCAAGAGCGAAGCGGATGTCGCCGCGCTTCGCGACAAGCTTGACGTGCATCCCGTCTACAAACGCATCGACACCTGCGCGGCGGAGTTCGCCTCGCCGACGGCGTACATGTATTCGACCTACGAGGCGCCGTTTGCCGGTGCGCCGCGCTGCGAGGCGAACCCGAGCGACGCGAAGAAGATCGTGATCCTCGGCGGCGGACCGAACCGCATCGGCCAGGGAATCGAATTCGACTATTGCTGTTGCCATGCCTGTTTCGCGCTCGCAGATGCGGGCTACGAAACGATCATGATCAATTGCAATCCCGAGACGGTGTCGACCGATTACGACACGTCCGACCGGCTCTATTTCGAGCCGCTGACGGCGGAAGACGTGCTCGAAATCCTGCGCAAGGAAAAAGAGAACGGCACGCTTGTCGGCGTCATCGTGCAATTCGGCGGGCAGACGCCGCTGAAGCTCGCCAAGGCGTTGCAGGACGCAGACATTCCGATCCTCGGCACGTCGGTCGAATCGATCGATCTTGCCGAGGACCGCGACCAGTTCAAACGGCTGCTCGAGAAGCTGCATCTGAAGCAGCCGAAGAACGGCATCGCCTATTCGGTTGAGCAATCGCGGCTTGTCGCGAGCGAACTCGGTTTGCCGCTCGTCGTGCGGCCTTCTTACGTGCTCGGCGGCCGCGCTATGGCGATCATTCGCGACGAAGCAGCGCTCGACGATTATCTGCTCGGCACCCTGCCCGGTCTCGTGCCTTCCGATGTCAAAGCGCGCTACCCCAACGACAAGACCGGCCAGATCAACACCGTGCTTGGCCGCAATCCGCTCCTCTTCGATCGCTATCTCGCCGACGCGATCGAAGTCGATGTCGATTGTCTCTGCGACGGCAAGGACGTGTTCGTCTGCGGCATCATGGAGCACATCGAAGAAGCGGGCATTCATTCCGGCGACAGCGCCTGCTCGCTGCCACCACGCTCACTTTCGGCGGAGACGATCAAAGAACTCGAGGATCAGACAAAGCGTCTTGCGCTCGCGCTCCATGTCGGCGGTTTGATGAATGTGCAATACGCGCTGAAGGACGGCGATATTTACGTGCTCGAAGTCAATCCGCGCGCCTCGCGCACGGTGCCGTTCGTCGCCAAGGTGATCGGTCAGCCGATCGCCAAGATCGCCTCGCGCATCATGGCTGGCGAGAGCCTCGCCTCGTTCGATCTGAAGCCGGCGGCAAACTGCCATGTCGGCGTGAAGGAATCCGTTTTCCCTTTCGCGCGCTTTCCCGGTGTCGACACCGTGCTCGGCCCCGAGATGCGCTCGACCGGCGAGGTCATCGGCCTCGACCGCTCATTCGACATCGCCTTCGCCAAGAGCCAGCTCGGCGGCGGCACCAAAGTGCCGCGCTCAGGCAACGTGTTCATTTCGGTGCGCGACGGCGACAAATCGCGCGTCGTCGACACGGCGCGGCTTCTCGCCGATCTCGGCTTCAAGCTCACCGCGACCGGCGGCACTGCGCGCTTTCTGGAGGAGCAGGGCCTCTCGGCCGCTAAGGTCAACAAGGTGTCGGAAGGCCGCCCCCACATCGTCGATGCGATCAAGAACGGCTCGATCCAGCTCGTCTTCAACACAACTGAAGGCGCGCAGGCCTTGACCGACTCGCGTTCGCTGCGCCGCGCCGCCCTCTTGCATAAGGTGCCCTACTACACCACTCTAGCCGGCGCGATCGCCGCTGCGCAGGGCATCAAGGCCTATATCGGCGGCGATCTCGAGGTGAGGGCACTCCAAGATTATTTTTGAGGCGGTGGCGCTCGGCGCCGCCGTGTCTCGATCGGCTGAGGTGAGGGAGCACCGGCCAGGCTCGGACTTCTATCAGGACGCGAAGACGATGGACAAAGTGCCGATGACAACAGCGGGCTACGCCGCTCTCGAGGAGGAGCTGAAGCGCCGCCAGCAGGTCGAACGCCCGCGCATCATCCAGGCGATCGCGGAGGCGCGTGCGCATGGCGACCTCTCGGAGAATGCCGAGTATCACGCCGCCAAGGAAGCGCAGGGTCACAATGAAGGACGCATCGCCGAGCTCGAGGATCGTATTTCGCGCGCCGAAGTGATCGACGTGTCCAAACTCTCCGGAAACTCGGTGATGTTCGGCGCGACGGTGACGCTCGTCGATGAAGATACCGAAGAAGAGAAGCGCTACCAGATCGTCGGCGAGAACGAAGCGGACGTGAAAAGCGGCAAGGTGTCGATCACCTCGCCGATCGCGCGCGCGCTCATCGGCAAGAAGATCGGCGACTCGGTCGAGGTGAATACGCCGGGCGGCGGCAAGAGTTACGAGGTCGTCAATGTCGCGTTCGGCTAGCGATTGACAGCCGGACAGAACGCCAGCGGCAGAACGGGTACTGCAACGGACATGGCAGTCGACGCGCCATCACAGAAAGCGCCCCGCGGAGCCGGGGGGATGGTCGCGCTCCTCTTCGTCTACATGGTGCTCAACTTCGCCGACAAGATCATCGTCGGTCTTGCCGGCGTGCCGATCATGACCGAGCTCAAACTCTCCGCGTCGGATTTCGGCCTGCTCGGTTCGTCCTTCTTCTTCCTGTTCTCGATCTCCGCGATTGTCTTCGGCTTCATCATAAACCGCGTGCCGACACGCTGGGTTCTTCCCGGCCTCGCGCTTGTATGGGCGCTGTCGCAATTCCCGATGCTGGGCAGCGTCGGCTTTACCACCTTGCTCATCTGCCGCATCATTCTCGGCGCCGGCGAAGGCCCGGCATTTTCGGTAGCCGTTCATTCGGTCTTCAAATGGTTTCCGGACCACAAGCGTACGCTTCCGACGGCCATTCTCTCGCAAGGCTCTTCCTTCGGCGTCATCCTCGCCGTGCCGCTGCTCAACTGGATCATCATCAACAAATCCTGGCATTGGGCCTTCGGCGCGCTCGGCATTGTCGGGCTTATCTGGGTCGCGGCGTGGCTTATCTTCGGGCGTGAGGGACCGCTCGACCCGAAGCCCGCGCCGGGTCTCGCGGTCGAACGCCAGCCTTATGCGAAATTGCTTCTGTCGCCGACATTCATCGGCTGTTGCCTCGCGACATTCGGCGCCTATTGGGCGCTGTCGCTCGGACTTACATGGTTCACGCCGTTCATCGTCAAAGGTTTGGGATTCACGCAACAGCAGGCCGGCTTGATTTCGATCCTGCCATGGATCGTCGGCGCATCCGTTTCGCTTGGCGCCGGCGCACTGTCGCAATTTCTGCTCGGTCGCGGATTCACGACACGCGCGGCGCGCGGCGTGCTCGGCGCCACGCCGCTCGTTGTCGGCGGTTTTCTTGTCATGCTGGTTCCGCTCGCCGGGAATCCAGCATTGCAATTGTCGCTGCTCGTCTTCGGCAGCGGCTTGTGCGGCGCGATCTATGTCGTGTGTCCGCCGATGCTCGGCGAATTCGCGCCTGTCGCGCAGCGCGGCGCCGTCATTTCGATCTACGGCGCGATCTACACGCTCGCCGGCGTGATCGCACCTTATGTGATGGGCAACGTGATCGAAGGCGCCGCGACGCCGCTCGACGGTTACATGAACGGATACCGCATCGTTGCGACCGTGCTGATCCTGGCGGGACTCGCCGGATTGGCGTTGCTGCGGCCGGATTCGGAACGCGCGCGCGTGGCGAGCCCCGTGCCTGCCATCCGCACGGCCTGATCGCAGGCGCCAAATGCAGCACGTGCGCCGCTCGGCTTTTCAGTCCGCGATGTCACATAGCGACACGCTGTGTGAAGACGGATTACTGCCGCGCGGCATGACGGCCTGGGTGCTCTCCGACGGCAAGATCGGCGACGAGGCGCAGTGTTTCGGCATCGCCGAGGCACTCGGGCTTTCGCCGGAGCGCCGGCTGATCGCGCCGCGCGCACCATGGCGTTGGCTCGCGCCTCATAGTCGAATTTCGCGGCGCGACGCGCCGGACCGCGCGCAAAGCCCGATCGCGCCGCCATTTCCCGACATTCTCTTCGCCGCCGGGCGACAGACCGTGCCGTACCTGCGGCGCGTACGCGAGGACTCGCGCGGCAAGACGTTCACGGTGTTTGTGAAGGACCCGTATACCGGACCCGCGACCGCGGACGTGATCTGGGTGCCGGCACACGATTCCTTGTGCGGCGCGAATGTGATTGTCACGACGACGCCGGCAAACCGCGTCGGGCGCGCGCTCGACGAGTTGCGGCGCGCATCGCCCGATCCGCGCATCGCGGCGCTGCCGCATCCGCGCATCGCGCTGATCCTAGGCGGCAACAGCGTCAATCATCGCTTTGCGCCCCGCGATTGTGCGCGCCTGATCGAAATCGCATGCGAGCTCGTGCGCGATGGGCGCGGCGTGATGATCAGCCCGTCGCGCCGCTCGCCCCCTGCTCTGCTCGCGCAGCTCATCGCTTTGTTTGCGGAAGAGCCGCGTGTGTTTGTTTGGGACGGGCGCGGCGACAATCCCTATGCGCAGATGCTTGCCCATGCCGACCAAATCATCGTCACCGGCGACAGCGTCAACATGGTCGGCGAAGCGGTCGCGACCGGCGCACCGGTGCACGTCTACGAGCCGAGCGGGGGCCATCGCAAGATCACCGCCTATGTCGACCGGCTGACGGAACTCGGCGCGGTGCGGCGCTGGAACGGACGGCTGGACTCGTGGCGCTATGCGCCAATCGACGCCACGCCGATCATCGCGCGCGAGGTCGCGGCAAGATATCTGCAAGCGGGAAGAGCAGCGAAGATCGCAAGCAAATTCTAGCCCGCGCCGTGGCCCTTGAACCACGCAGTGGCCTTCGCCCACGCGTCTTGTGCGTCATCTTTACGATAGCTCGGGCGATAGTCTGCGTTGAAACCGTGCGGCGCGTCGGGATAGACGATAATCTCCGATTTGCTCGACGATGATTTCAGGGCCTCTCGCATTGCTTGCACGTGCTCCGCAGTGATCCCCTGATCCTTGCCGCCATACAAGCCGAGCACCGGCACTTTCAGGCTGCCGGCAATGTCGGTTGGGTTTTTCGGCTTCATGTCGTTCGGTTGACCGACAAGCGGCCCGTAAAACGCCGCGCCCGCTTTCAGCGACGGGTTATGCGCGGCATACATCCACACCTGACGGCCGCCCCAGCAGAAGCCGATGACTGCGGCGCGGCTTGTATCCGCCTTGCCCGTCGACTTCGCGTAAGCGAGCGTTGCATCGAGATCGCCGGTTACCTGCGCGTCCGGCACCTTGTTGACGAGTTCCGAAACCAGCTTCGGCACCTCCGTATATTTCGATGGATCGCCCTGGCGCGCGTAGAGCTCCGGCGCAATGGCGAAATATCCTAATTTGGCGAGGCGCCGGCACACGTCCTTGATATGCTCGTGCACCCCAAACACTTCCTGTATGACAAGCACGGTCGGGAACGGCCCACCCTTGTCTGGCATCGCGCGATATGCGGGGAGATCAACGCCGGCCGAAGGCACCTTCACCTCGCCGGCCGTCAGCCCGTCGCTTGGTGTCGTGATCACCTGCGCCCAGACGGGCTCGACCGCCGCGCAGAAACCTGCCGTCAGCGATGACTTCAAGAGAAGCGAGCGGCGGCTGAGCGGCAGCGCCGGCGGCTCGAGCGACATGACGTGTGCGCCGTCATCCATGGATCATTTTCCTCGCTTAACATTCCTGATTGCAGCTAAACACACCAACGCAAGGCTGGCGAGTGTCGAAGCCGCATCACTGCGCTTCGCGCCGGGCATGCTTTCTGCAAAGATGGGCGGAAGGGGTGAGAGGTTTGATGTGACGGACGTGCGGTTCCTGCCCGCGGGCGACAAGGCGCTGGTTGTCGAGTTCGGCGACACGATCGAACGCGCGTTGAGCGAGCGCGTGCTGCGCCTGGCGACGCGTTTGAAGGATTTGCGATTGCAGGGCGTCATCGAGACATTGCCGACGTTCCGCTCGCTGCTCGTACGCTACGATCCGCTGCAGACTTCGGGCGCAGCGCTGGAAAAGGACATCGGAGCGCATCTCGCGGATAAAGCCGGAGCCAAGCAGGAGACGCGGCTCTGGCAAATTCCCGCCTGCTACGATAAGCGCTGCGCGCCCGATCTCGATGAGGTCGCCAAACGCACCAAGCTCACGACCGACGACGTCGTTGCGCGCCATTCGGGCACGCAATACCTCGTCTATGTCGTCGGCTTTGCCGCGGGATTTCCCTATATGGGCGATCTGCCGCCGGAACTCGTTCTGCCGCGCCGCACCGATCCGCGCGTGCGCGTGCCCGCGGGATCGATCGCGATGGCGACGACACTGACCGGCATTTATCCGCTCGAAAGTCCCGGCGGCTGGCATCTGATCGGCGCCGCACCGATCCGCTTGTTCGATTCCGGCTGGGAGCGGCCGGCCTTGTTGCGGCCGGGCGATCTCGCCAAATTCGAGCCGGTCGACTTTGCCGAATATGAGCGCATTCGCAGCGCCGTCGAACGCGACGATTACACCGTGCCGTACACGATGGTGGCAGCGTGAGTGATATCCTGCGGGTGAAATCGCCCGGGCTGCACACGACGGTGCAGGATCTCGGCCGCGACGGGTTCGCCGATGTCGGCGTGCCGCCGTCGGGCGCATTGGACGCGGTGGCGCTCAGGCTCGCCAACGCGCTCGTCGGCAACGCGCCGAGCGCCGCGGCTTTGGAGATTCTGGTCAGCGGTCCAACACTGGAAGTCATTGCCGCATCCGCGCGCGTCGCGTTTGTCGGCGGCACGGCGGGAATGATTATCCAAGACGCGCATCAACGCAGCATTCCTCCCGGGCGCAGCGTGCATCTGAAGAAGGGCGACGTCATCAAAGTCGGCATGCTCGCGCACACCTCATGCGGTTATCTCGCGGTCGAAGGCGGCATCAAAGTGCCGGATGTTCTCGCCAGCGCGTCGACCTATACGCGCGGGACGTTCGGCGGGTTCGAAGGCCGGTCGCTGCGCGACGGCGACGTCCTGCGGGGAACGGAGTCCGATTCGGAACGCGAAGACCTGGAACTATCGGCGCCGCTCGAGCCTGATTTCGACGCTCCGATCCGCGTCGTTCTCGGACCGCAGGACGATCACTTCACCGAAGATGCCGTGCAAACTTTTTTCGAAGGAACTTACACTGTCTCTGCGCAAGCCGATCGTATGGGCTTTCGCCTCGAAGGGCCTGAACTCGCGCACACGCACGGCTACAATATCGTTTCCGACGGCATCGTTTCCGGCTCGATCCAGGTGCCGGGCTCGGGACAGCCGATCGTGCTCATGCGTGATTACCAGACGATCGGCGGCTATCCGAAGATCGCGACCGTCGTCTCGGCGGACATTTCGCGTCTCGGGCGGCGCTCTCCCGGCGCGAGGGTACGCTTTGCCAAAGTGAGCCGTGACGAAGCGGAAGCGATCTATCGCGAGGAGGAAGCGGCGATCGCCGCGTGTATCGAATCGCTGCGCGCCGCGCGCGACGAAGCGAGCCTGAATCTCGAAGCGCTCTACGATGAGAACCTGATCGGCGGCATCGTCAGCGCGCGCGAATAGTCACACGCCAAGCCAGCGATGCACGAGTTCCGGATCGGCGCGAAGCTCATCCGACGTTCCGTTGAACACGATCGCGCCCTTCGCCAAAATCACATGGCGATCGGATAGCGCGAGAAGGTCTTTCAGGTTTTTGTCGACGACGACAATCGAGACGCCGTTCGACGCAATGACGCGCAGCGTGCGCCAGATGTCGTCGCGCACTTTTGGCGCCAGGCCTTCGGTTGCTTCGTCGACCAGGATGACATCCGGGTTCGACATAAGCGCCCGGCCGATCGTCAGCATTTGCTGCTCGCCGCCGGAGAGTTGATTGCCCCAATTCCTGCGGCGCTCGGCAAGACGGGGGAAGAGATCGTAGATCTTCTCGCGCTGCCAATCGCGCCGGCCGCCGCGGCCGGCACGCTCGGCGAAGATCAGATTCTCCTCGACGGTGAGATTGGGGAAGATGCCGCGATTCTCCGGCACAAGCGCGAGCCCGGCCCGGGCCATCGCGTTTGCGCGCGCGCCGGTGACCTCCTCGCCATGCAAAGTGATCGCGCCGCTGCGCGGCCGCACGAGCCCCATCAAGGTGCGCAACAACGTCGTCTTGCCCATACCGTTGCGGCCGAGCAGGCTCACCGTCTCGCGTGCGCCGACCTCCAACGAGACATCGCGCAGGATGTGGCTCGGGCCGTAGAAGGTGTTGAGGTTCGTTGCGGCGAGAACGGGTGAGTGCATGCGCGCCGCTGCTTACAAATAGAATTGATTTTCGAAGAGCACGCAGCCTTGCGGCCCGGCTTTGAACGGTCCGTGCGGCGCGCCCGGCGGACGGCAGGCGAAGCTCGGCGCCGGGAAGCTTTTAAGACGCGTGCGATCGTCTTCCGCGCCGACAAGCAGTTCGCCGGAGACGACAAGCACTTCCTCGTAAAATTCGTGAACTTTAACCTCGTCGATCGCCGCACCCGGCGCCCATCGCACCAGCCGGTTCAAGAAGCCGCGTTTCATCGTCTCGTCGAGCCCACCCGCGAGAATTTTCTGCTGAATGCCGGGCGCGAGCTCGGTCCACCCGTCTTCGCCGACGCGAAAGAATTCGAGATGCGGCTTGCTGGTTTTTGGATCGAGTTTCATCGCAGTTCATATCCCAAGGTAAGCGCGCCGCACGTCTTCATTGCCGGCAATCTCTTTCGCCGGCCCGCTCATCACGACGCGGCCCGTCTGCAAGACATAGGCGCGGTCGGCAATCTCGAGCGTCTCGGCGAGACGCTGCTCGACGATCAGCACCGTCGTCCCCGCCTCGCGGATCGTGCGCACCGAATCCAGTATCTCGTCGACCAACTTCGGCATGATACCTTGCGATGGTTCGTCAAGCATCAGGAGGCGGGGGCGCGTCATCAGGGCGCGTCCGATCGCCAGCATCTGCTGCTCGCCGCCAGACAGCGTCTCGGCGCGCTGATCGAGACGCTCGGCAAGACGCGGAAAGAGCTTGAAAACGGTGTCGAGCGGCGCCTCGCGATCGCTCTTGCGCCGGTGCAGATACGAGCCGAGCCGCAAATTGTCGCGGACGGACAGACGCGGAAACAGCCGCCGCCCTTCCGGCACGAGCGCGATGCCGAGCATGTTGACGCGATGCGTCGGCGATCCCGCGATGTCTTCGCCTTCGAACAGAATGCGCCCGGATGCCGGGCGCTCCATTCCCGCGAGCGTTTTAAGCAAGGTCGACTTGCCGGCGCCGTTGGCACCAACGACCGCGACGATCTCGCGCGCGGCGACCGACAGCGACACATCGGAAATCGCGACGAGACCTTCATACGTCGTCGTGAGCGACTTGACCTCAAGCATGGAAGCGGTCGCCGAGATAGGCCTGGATCACTTTGGGGTCGCGCACGATCGCCTGCGGCGCGCCTTCGACAAGGACGCGGCCGAGATCGAGCACGATCGCGCGGTCGACAAGCGGCATGACGACTTCCATCACGTGCTCGACCATCACGACGGTGACGCCGAGATCGCGAATTTTGCGCACGAGCTCGACGCCTTTCTGCGCCTCAGCCGGCGTCAATCCGGTCAGCACTTCATCGAGCAGCAGCAGCTTCGGCTGTGTTGCAAGCGCACGCGCCACTTCGAGCCGGCGCTTTTCCGGTGGCGTAAGCTCGCGCGCGTCGGCCTCCGCGCGCCGCGACAGACCGGTCACGTCGAGCACGCGGTGCGCCTCCTCGCGCGCTGCTTTGGTGTTGGTAAAGCGCACCAGCGCGCCGACCACGACGTTTTCGAGAACGCTCATCGTCTCGAAACTTTTCACGACCTGGAACGTCCGCGCGATGCCGAGCTTGCAGCGCGCGGCCGGCGGCAGGGGCGTGATGTCGCGGCCCTCGAAACGGATGCGTCCAGACGTCGGCCGGTAAGTTCCGGCGACAAGATTGAACAAGGTCGACTTGCCGGCGCCGTTCGGGCCGATGAGCCCCAGGATTTCGCCTTTGTTGACGCTGATCGAAATGTCGGAATTGGCAAGGATGCCGCCGAAGTGCACCGTGAGCGCTTCCGTCTCGAGCAGCATGCTCATGGCGGCGCGTGACGCGTGCGCGATACAAGCGACAGCAGGCCCTCCGGGCGTGCCAGCGCGATGATCATGATCACCGCGCCATAGAAGATGAGGTCGATCCCCTTGCCGCCACCGCCCATATAACTGCGCGTCAGTTCGGTGAGCGGGATAAGCACCGCGGCGCCGAGTGCCGGCCCCCACAATGTGCCGATGCCGCCGAGCACGGCGGGCAGCGCCATCAGGAGCGAGAACTGAAACACCATGACGCTATCGGGATCGATGTAGGAGACGAACTGTGCGTAGAAGCTGCCGCCGACGGCGGTGAAAAACGCCGATACCGCCGCCGCCGCCATTTTCGAGCGGAAAACCTGAACTCCAAGGCTTTGCGCCGCAATCGTGTTCTCGCGCACGGCGCGCCAGTAATAGCCCCATTTGGAATCTTCGATGAAGAACGTGACGAGCCAGACGACAGCCGCGAGACCAAGCGCAAAATAGTAATATGGCAATTTGGATCGGAGGAACGTGAACGTCAGCCAGGAATCGCCGCTGACCGGAATTTGCAGTCCGCTTGCGGCGCCGGAATAATCCCAGTTCAGGAAAAGGATTAATCCGATCTCGGCAAGGACGATCGTCGCGATCGTGAAGTAGTGTCCCCCAAGACGGAAGCATGGCCAGCCGACGATCAAAGCAATCGCCGCGGCGATGATGCCGCCCGCCGCCATGCCGAACCAGGGGATCACACCGAATTTCACGAAGAGCAGCGTCGAGGCATACGCGCCGATGCCGAAGTAAAGCGCGTGGCCGAGCGATATCTGCCCGCAATAGCCAGAAAGAATATTCCAGGATTGCGACAGCGCCGCATACATGACGGTGAGCACGAGGATGTTCTGGACATATACGTCCTTGATGCCGAGCGGCAGCGCAATCATGATCGCCACAACGACAGCGGCAATGATCAATTGATTGCGGCGGCGAATCTCGAAGGCGGTCGCCATTTAGAGATTTCCGAACAGTCCGCGCGGGCGCAGGAACACGACGAGCAGATAGACGGCGTAAATGCCGATCGCCTTCATCGACGGCTGCAGCACAGTTGCGGACACCGCCTCGACAATGCCGACGATCACACCTGCCGCGAGCGCGCCGAAGACGCTGCCAAAGCCGCCGAGCGCCACCGTTACATAGGCGATGAGCGCGAACGGGCCGCCGACGTCAGGATGAATGTAGTAGAAGATCGACAGGATCGCGCCGGCAAGGCCGACCAGCGCCGCACCCAATCCCCAGCCCATGGCGAACACGCGGTTGCGATCGATCCCGACAAGACCGACGGCGCCGGCATCCTCGCGCGTCGCCTCGAGCGCCTTGCCGAAATCAGTCTTCTTCATCAACAGCCACAACGCGCCGAAGGCAATGAGAGAGGCGAGCGCGCCGGCAAGCTGCGGCGCCGGCATGTAGACGCCGAGAACCGAGAATGTCTGGCCGCCGAGCCAGGATTTCGGGATCGAGCGATAATCCGGCGTGAAGGCGAATTGGGCGAGGCCGCGGATGACGATCGCGAGTCCGAATGTCGCGAAGACCTGCACCATGCCGACATTGGTGCGCGCACGCATCGCATGCACGATGATGGCGCGGTAGCAGAACGCACCAACGACGAACATGATCGCGGCGACGATCGGCGAGAGGATCAAGGGATCGAGCGACAGCATGACGACGAGGCCGAACGTCGCGTACATCGCCGTCATCAAGAACTCGCCGTGTGCGAAATTGACAACGTCCATAAGGCCGAAGATCAGCGATAATCCGGCGGCGATGAGCGCGTAAATAAGCCCCATGAGCAGCCCGCTCATGAGGATTTGCGCGATGTTGGCGGCGCTCAGCATGAATCGCGCCAGAGCATGCACCACGTCCCCGGACGCATACAGCGAAGCGAAATGCGATCCGGGGTCCCGGCGCAGACGCGCATTGCTCTGGATCCCGGATCGCGATGCGCGCGTCCGGGAAAGTCCCGTACTTTCATCTTAGAGCTTGATGTTTCGATCAGCTCCACGCCACGTCCGCTACGGCATATTCCGCGGGAAACACGGTGACGTACTTGTCGCCGCGGCGCTGCAGCAGAACCGGCGTGCAATCGTTGTTCTGCCCGCTCTCGTCGAACTTCACCCGCTTCCACGGCATGATCGTCTGCTCGCCGGGCAAATCGGTCGCAGCGAGCGCATCGCGGATCGCCTGCGGCTCGCCGGTTTTCGAGCGGTTGATCGCATCCGCCATCACCATGCAAGCGGTGAACTGACGCGCGGTGAGATCGTTCAGGTCCTTGCCGGAGCGTGCCTTGAACAGCTCGTTGACCTTGGTGACCGACGGCTTCTTCTGTCCGAGATCGAGCGAGAAGGTCGAGCGCGTCATCACGCCCTCGCCGGCCGCGCCGATCGCGTTGAACAATGTCTGCTCGGAGAAGCCAGCATCCTGGGCGAGGATCGCCGGCGGCTTGTAGCCGAGCTCGGCCATCGTCTTCATGAGCAGGATCGCATCCGTCGTATAGCTCGACGGCATCAAGACCTGCGCGTTCGCCGCTTTGAGCTGCTGCACTTCGGCGGTGAGCGACGGCGAGTTCGAGCGATACTTGATGTCGGCTGCGACCTTGATGCCCTTCTCGCCGGCGAGCTTACGCTGCACATTCGACGAATCCGTGCCGAAAATCGTGTCTTCGTAGAAGAGGGCGACGGATTGCACCGGCTTGCCCTTCTTCTTCATCTCATCGAAGAAGTCGAACATCGTCTGCGTGAACATCTCGTCATGCGGCGCCGCACGGAAGAAGAATTTCAAGCTGCGGCGATGCAGGCTCGGGGACGAGGTGTCGGCGCCGAGAAACGGAATCGAATAGCGCTCCGAGGCAACACTCGCCGTATTCGCAACCGCGCTCTGATAGGTGCCGATCAGCGCGACGACCTTGTCCTGCGTGATCAGGCGCTCTGCTTCGGCGCGGCCCTTTTGCGGATCGCTCTGGTGGTCGGCAAAGGTCATCGCAAGCTTGGCGCCGCCGAGATTGGGCAGCCCTTCGGTCTTGGCGAGCGGAAGGTCGAGATCGTGCTTGTTGTTGATGACGTCGAGTGCGGTGTCGTAGGCATGTTTCGCATCGACGCCGATCTGCGCGTTGGCGCCCGACAGCGGATAGAGGCCGCCAATCACAACCTGCTTGCCTTGTGCGCGCGCCGCGCCCGGCGCGAACGCACTTGCTGCTGCAGCGCCGACCAACATTCCGGCTTCACGCCGTGTCATTTTCGTATTCATTCTGTCTCCCTCACGCGTTCGACTTGATAACTAGAGAATGGCCATCCGCGTGTTGCGGATGTCGGTGACAAGCATCGAGCCCGGCGCGTGCGTGATGCAAAACGAGGGCCGCGCCCGCGCGATCACCGCCTGAGGCGTGACGCCGCAGGCCCAGAAGACGGGCAGCTCGTTGTCCTCGATCGGCACGGGATCGCCGAAATCGGGTTTGCGCACGTCTTTTATGCCGATCATCTCGGGCTTGCCGATATGCACCGGTGCGCCGTGCACTGCCGGGAAGCGCGAGGTGATCTGGATCGCGCGGATCGCGTCCGCCGGTTTCAAGGGCCGCATCGAGACGACCATCGGCCCGCGAAACAGCCCCGCCGGCGCCGTCGGGATGTTCGTTTCGAACATCGGCACTTTGCGGTTCAAGGTGATGTGGCGGATTTCGATCCCGTCCTCGGTCAGCGCCTCCTCGAAGGAATAGGAGCAGCCGAGGACGAAGCCAACGAGATCGTCGCGCCAATAGCGGCTGACATCGGCAACCTCGTCGACGAGCTCGCCGTCGCGCCAGACGCGGTAGCCGGGAACGTCGGTGCGAAGGTCGAGGTCCTGCCCGAGCGCCGGGACGTGCGGGCTGCCCGGTTCGGAGACGCCGATCAGCGGGCAAGGCTTCGGGTTGAAGGCGCAAAAGCGCTGGAAGTCGGCGGCATATTCCCGCGGCAGGATGGCAAGATTGCCCTGGACGTAGCCTGGGGCGAGGCCGGCCGTGCTGCCGGTCACGGCTCCGGAGCGGATGAGGCGGCGGGCCTCGAGCGGATCGTCGGCGCGATGGCGGATATCGGCGGGCGCAGCTTTCGCGAGGCCAGGCATGGGCCAAAGGACCATGCCGCAACGCAAATGTCTAATGGACGAAGGGCTTAGCTGGTGGCGCGCCATCCCCGCTATCCCGCCAGCGAAAACCTCGCGACTCGGTTGCATTCGTGTAAGAGCAGGCCATGCGTTCCCCCCGCGTTTTCTCGATTCCGCCCGGGGTCGATCTTCTCGCGACGTTCGCGCGCGCGCTCATCGGCGGGCAAATCGTGTCCGGCCTCAAGCTGGAGGCCGATCCGCTCGCATTCGCCGGCGCGACGATCTACGTGCCGACTCGCCGCTCGCGCGCGGCGCTTATCGCCGCGCTGAGGGACGCGCTCGGCAAGCCCGCCATCATCCTGCCGCGCATTCTCCCGCTCGGCGCGATGGAGGCGAGCGAGGCGCCCTATTTCGACGAAAGCGCCGACGACGATGCCGCGTTCAATTCGCCGCGCGCGATTGCCGACACCGAACGCCGGCTCATCCTCGCCGATCTCGTCTTGAAATGGGCCGAGGGCGTCAAGCACGCGATCGTCTCGATCGACGAGCGCGGGCATCGCACGCACGATCACAACGAAACGCTGATCGTCGCAACGACACCGGCCGATGCGTGGTCGCTTGCTGGCGACCTTGCCAGTTTGATCGACGAGCTGATCATCGAGGACATCACCTGGAAGCGCGTGACCGACGTCGGCACGGGCGAGTTCGATCAGTTCTGGCGCATCACCACCGATTTCCTCGATGTCGCGATCGAGCAATGGCCGCGCATCCTCAGCGAGCGCGGTTTCGTCGATCGCGCCACACGGCAAGTCGCGTTTGCCGAGCGCGAGATCGCGCGGCTGCGCAGCGGCGACGCGCAAGGCCCAGTGATCGCGCTCGGCTCGACCGGCACCAACAAAGCGACGGCGCGCTTGCTTGCCGCGATCGCACATCATCCGCAGGGCGCTGTCGTGCTGCCCGGATTGGAGCGCGAGATGGACGAGGCGGCGTGGGCCGAGATCGCCGATGCGCGGCCCGACCGCGTCGAAAGCGGCTTCGGCCATCCGCAGACGGCATTGAAGCGACTCATGCCCGTGCTCGGCATCGCGCGCGGCGAGGTCGAAGGACTCGGCGCGCCGGCGCCGGCGCTTGCCGCGCGGGCGCGGCTCATCGCCGAAGCGCTGCGGCCCGCCGACACCACCGATCGTTGGCGCGAATTCCAGGCGAGCTTCCGCCAGTCATTCGCGCAAGCGCTCGACGGCGTTGCGATCGTCGAAGCCGCGCATGAAGGCGAAGAGGCGCTGGCGCTTGCAATCCGCATGCGCGCGGCGCTCGAGTCGCCGGATGCGACCTGCGCGCTGATCACGCCGGATCGCGATCTCGCGCGGCGCGTCGGCGCCGAGCTGAAGCGCTGGAACATCGAGGTCGAGGATTCTGCCGGCGAGCCCTTGGGCCGCACGGCGTACGGCACGTTTGCGCGGCTCGTGCTCGCCGCCGCGCGCGGCGACGACAATGCAGCGCTCGTTTCGTTGATCAATCATCCGCTCGCCTGTTTCGGTCTGCCGCGCGATGTTGTCGCGCAGATTGCGGGGAGCCTGGAGATCGGTGTGCTCCGCGCCGCAATTCCGCGCGGGAACGATCCCCGCGACTCGCTGCAAGCCGCAAAGCACGCGGCGCAGGATCGCCATGGGCACCCCGCCGCACGGCGCATCGCATCCGCGCAATGGGATAGGATCGAAGATCTTCTGCGGCGGATTGCGAGCGCGTTGGCGCCTTTGCGCGCGAAGCACGACGATCTCGCCGCCTGGATCGCGGCGCATCGCACCGCTCTCGATGCCGTTTGCGCGCGCGCAAGAAAGCAGCCGCCGGGCGCAGACGAAGACGCGATGCACGCGCTGTTCGATGAATTCGAAGCGGTGCAATCGCCGAAAATGCGCTTCGATCTCGAAAGCTACGGCGCGTTTTTCGACCGCATTGCAGCAGAACGCACGCTGCGCGGCCCGGCAAGCGCGCATCCAAGGCTGCAAATGCTCGGACTTCTCGAAGCGCGTCTGATAAGCGCTGACATGATTCTGCTTGGCGGTCTCGACGAGACGATCTGGCCGCCGGCCGCAAACGTCGATGCCTTTCTCAACCGGCCGATGCGGCAGGCGCTCGGCTTGACGCCGCCGGAACGCCGCATCGGCCAGACCGCGCACGACTTCACGATGGCCGCCGGCGCGCGGGACGCGGTTTTCAGCCGCGCACTGAAACGCGGCGGCGCGCCGACCATTCCCTCGCGCTTCCTGCAACGGCTGGAGGCGCTCGCCGGCGAAGCGATCGAGCCCTGCCGGACGCGCGGCGCGCATCTTCTCGATCTTGCGCGCCATCTCGACCGCCCCGCCGCAACCAAGAAAATCCCGCGTCCCGAACCGAAACCTCCCATCGAGCTGCGGCCGCAGAAACTCAGCGTCACGCGCATCGAGACGATGCGGCGCGATCCTTACGCGATCTACGCCGAATCCATTCTGCGACTGAAGCCCCTCGAGCCGCTCAATTTCCAACCTGGTGCGCGCGAGCGCGGCACATATATTCACGCCGCGTTGGAAGAGTTTGCGAAAGCGCATCGCATTGGAGCCTTGCCGCGCGACGCGCGGGTGCGGCTCCTAAACTTGCTTCGTGATGAGCTGACCGACTTCGAGAGCGATCAGGATTTTCAGGCTTTCGATTGGCCGAGGATCGAAAAGGCCGTCGGTTTCTACCTTGGATATGAGGCGGAGCGCCGTCCCGTTCTGCAGTCGATTCTTACGGAACAGCGCGGCGAGATCAAAATCCTTCTTGCAGACAGTTCGACGTTCACGCTGAGCGCCGTCGCCGATCGCATCGAGATCGCACAAGATGGATGCGTGCGTGTCGTCGACTATAAGACCGGCACCACACCCGGTTTGGATGAAGTGCGCGTCGGCTTTGCACCGCAGCTCACATTGGAAGCGGCAATGGTTGCCGAAGGTGCGTTTCCCGAGATCGGCAAGCGCGAGGCGAACGAAGCTTTGTACCTGAAACTCGGCGGCGGCGACGGCGGGAAGAAAATCGAGCTCGATTGGTCGAAAGGCAAAAGGAAGGAAGGATTCGCAGACGTCGTCGCGCGCCATCGCCAGGAGCTTGAGACGCTCCTCAATCAATTCAGGCAGCACGACACGCCGTATTTGCCGCGGCCGTTCCCGAAATACGCGTCGAAACACAGCGATTACGACCATCTTGCCCGGGTGAAGGAATGGTCGGCAACCGGCGGCGCAACGGACGAGGTCATCTGAATGTTGACCGCCGCCAGACGTGCCGTTCCCGAACTGACGCGCGAGCGCCAGCGCCTCGCGTCCGATCCGGCGACATCCGTTTGGGTCGCCGCGAATGCCGGCTCAGGCAAGACGCACGTGCTGGCACAGCGCGTCGTGCGCCTGCTGCTCGAAGGCGTCGCACCGAGCCGCATCCTCTGCCTGACGTATACGAAAGCGGCGGCCGCAAACATGGCGGCGCGCGTCTTCGGCATGCTTGCCGGCTGGGCGGTGATGGAGGATGGCGACCTTCGCAAAGCCATCGAGAACATTGGCGAGGACGGCATCGATCAGAACAAGCTGCGTTTCGCGCGGCGTCTGTTCGCGCGCACGGTCGAGACGCCTGGCGGCCTCAAAGTGCAGACGATCCACGCATTTTGCGAGCGATTGCTGCATCTCTTTCCATTCGAGGCAAACGTCGCGGCGGGATTCCGCGTCATCGAGGATATCGAGCAAGCAGACGTTCTGGCGGGCGCGCGGCAGCATGCGCTCGCCGACGCCGCGCAAGATCGCGATGGGCTCGGCGCGGCGGTGCGCCGCGTCGCATCGGAGACTTGGGCCGGTGGATTTCAAGATTTGCTGCGCGAACTCTTGAACCGCCGGGCGCAGCTTGCACCGTGGTTGCCTGTGGCAGAAACCGGCGTAGAAAGCGCGCTGCGCGAAGCGCTGTCGCTCTCAGAAGACGAAACGGAAGCAGAAATCATCCGTGAGATGGTGGAGGACGGCATCCATCCCGCGGAATGGCTTGCAATTGCCGAGGCGCTGCGCGCGTGCGGCAGCACAAACGACAAGAAACGTGCGGCTGACCTGGAAGCTGCGTGCAACGCATATGAAAGCGGCGACCCGAGTCTGACTCTCGCTCCCTATCTTCGGGTTTTCTTCAAGAGTGAGGGGGCGCCGCGCAGTTCCTCTGATCTTGTGACTCAAAAAATTGTAAGGAGTTGCAGCAAGCTTGCAGAGCAGCTCGCAGCCGAACAAGCCCGACTGATTGGCCTGGTGGAAAAGCGCAAAGCCGCCGCGGTTTGCGAACGCAGTCTCGCGCTGCTCAAAATCGGCGACGCCATCCTGCAGCGCTATACGCGCATGAAGCGCGATCGCGGCCTCCTCGATTTCGAAGACCTGATCGAGCGCACGGTGCAATTGCTGAAGCGATCCGATCACCGATGGATTCTGTTCAAGCTCGACGCCGGTCTCGACCACGTCCTCGTCGACGAGGCGCAGGATACGAGCGAAGCGCAATGGGAAATCCTGGCGCAATTGACCGAGGATTTCTTTTCCGGCGCCGGTCAGCGCCTCACGCGCCGCACTTTCTT
>JAFAVH010000231.1 GCA_019242655.1 Methylobacteriaceae bacterium | reverse complement strand
GTAGGCGGTGATGATAACGGGAATGGGCATCCCCTTTTCCATCTGCGCCGTGCGGGCGTTGAACGCCTTGCAGAATTCCATGATGTTCAGGCCGCGCTGACCGAGCGCGGGACCGATCGGCGGCGACGGATTGGCCGCGCCGGCCGGCACCTGAAGCTTCACGTAACCCGTGATCTTCTTTGCCATAACTTACTCTCCGAATTGGCTTTCTAAGCGAAAGCCGGTTGCGGGTCCGTGGTGCGGCTTGTGTTCCGGATGGCGCCGGAGCCTGCCTTCCACGACGTCCCTCATGCTGAGGAGATCACGAAGTGACCGTTCGAAGCACGAAGCTTTTGCCCCAACCCTTCGAGACGCGCCTGCGGCGCTCCCCAAGGTGAGGGTTTGTTCTAAACCTTCTCCACCTGCGTGAATTCGAGATCGACCGGCGTCGCGCGCCCGAAGATCGACACGGCGACCTTCACGCGGGAGCGGCCCTCGTCGACCTCCTCGACAATGCCGTTGAACGAGGCGAACGGCCCATCTGCGACGCGCACCGTCTCGCCGATATCGAAATGGATCGTCGGTTTCGGCCGGTCGACCCCCTCAGCCACCTGCCCCTTGATGCGGTCGGCCTCGGCCTCCGAGATCGGCATCGGCTTGTTGTCCTGGCCCAAGAACCCCGTGACTTTCGGGGTGTTCTTGATGAGGTGATAGACCTGATCGGTAAGATCGGTCTTCACCAGGACGTAGCCGGGGAAGAACTTCCGCTCCGAGTTGAATTTGCGGCCGCGGCGGACTTCGACGACCTGCTCGGTTGGGACCAGGATTTCCTCGAATTTGTCGGCGAGCCCGCGATGGGCGGCCTGCTCGCGGATCGACTCCGCAACCTTCTTCTCGAAGTTCGAGTAGGCGTGGACGATGTACCAGCGCATGGCCATGGAGCGCGTGCCTCTAGTGGCCCAAATTGAGGACAAAGCCGACGATGAGCCTGAGACTCTGATCGACGGCGACGAAAAATAGGCTGGCGACCAGGACCATGGCGATGACGAGCCCGGTCGTGATCAAGGTCTCGCGGCGCGAGGGCCAGGTGACCTTGGCGGCCTCGGCCCGGACTTCCTGCAGGAATGTGAAAGGATTGACCATTTGCTTGGGTTTGAGATTGCTTGGGTTTGAGAGCGGCGAGCCGGCCCGGCCCGCTGAAATGTGAGATTTAGGGATCGAAACGGCGTCTCGCCAAAACAATCGCGGCGCGGGACCGGTCGGTCGCGCGCCACAAGGGGCGTGTAGCAGATGGGGGACGCGGGGGCAAGATGGTGATCAAGAGCGGCCTTGCTTGGCGCGCGGCGATACTGTCAGTCCGAGGCCGCGCTTCATTCATCGTCCTGATCAGAAACCGAATCGATGAACGCCTGATCCGCCGCTTCACCATTGCTGGACGCGACAGCGAGCGACTGCCGATGGGCCTCGGCGCGGAAAGCAGGTGTCCGCACATCCGGTACCCGGACTTGGATCGGGCGCAGCCCTCGCTTGCGCATACGCTCACGATGATTTTGGACTTTTGTTCTCGAGGTCGGAGGTTTGGGAGCAACCATTGGAAGCCGAATCCGGGGTTACATGTAACCTGCCCCTCGTTGAGGCTTCAGATTTACGGGGCATCAGTAACGGGCGCGGATTTTGTATCTTGCGCCCCACCAAATCGCCGCTTCACCCGCTCGCGCAGGCCTTGGAACACCACGTAAAGCATCGGCACGAGGAAAATGCCGATCGAACTGGCCGCAAGCATGCCGCCGAACACCGCAGTGCCGACGCCGCGACGGCTGATCTGCGCCGCGCCGGTCGCGATGACGAGTGGCAGCAGGCCGAGAATGAACGCGATCGACGTCATCATGACAGCGCGAAAGCGCATCTGCGCGCCGAGCGCGGCGGCTTCTGCGATACCCATTCCCGCCTCGCGCTGCTCCTTCGCAAATTCGACGATCAGGATGCCGTTCTTCGCCGCAAGCGCGATCAACACGACAAGCCCGATCTGCGCATAAAGATCGAGCGACAGGCCGGCAAACCACAACGCGATGAAGGAGCCGAGCACGCCGACGACGACGGAGAGCAGAACCGGAATGGGGATCGTCCAGCTCTCGTAAAGTGCGACGAGAAACAGAAACGCAAACAGTACCGCCAGTGCGAGGATGATTCCGGTCTGCCCCGACGCTGCGAACTCCTGATACGCCGTTCCCGTCCATTCGTAGGTGTAGCCTGCCGGCAGCGTGTTCTCTGAAATCGCGGCCATCGCCGCGAGCGCCGTCCCCGATGAGACACCAGGCGCGGGGCCGCCATTCACCGTCACCGCGCGGTAATTGTTGTAGCGCGTGATAACCTGCGGTCCTTGTTCGACGCGCAGACTCGCGATCGAGCGGATCGGCACCATCTCGCCGGCGCTGTTGCGCACATAGATCTGCCAAATGTCGGAAATGTCGGCGCGGTTTGCCGCCTCGCCCTGGACATTCACCTGCCAGGTGCGGCCGTAAAGGTTGAAATTGTTGACATAGATGCCGCCGAGCGTCGCCTGAAGCGCAGTAAAGACATCGCTGATGTTCAGGCCGAGCGACTGCGCTTTGGCGCGGTCGATATCAAGATAAAGCGACGGGTTTGTCGCGGTAAACGTCGAGAACACGCGCGTCAGCCGCGGGTCGCGATTGGCCGCGCCGATGAGGCCTTGCGTTACACTGCCGAGTGAAGCCGGCTCCTGCCCTTCGAGCGCTTCGAGCTCGTATTCGAAGCCGCCGCTTGTCGAGAGGCCAATGATCGGCGGTAGATTGAAGGGACTGACGCTCGCCTGACGGATCGGCGCGGCTTCGCGGAACGTGCGCGCAATCAAGGCCTGCGCCGATTGCGCCGCCTCCCTGCGATCTTCGAACGATTTCAGCTTGATCACCATGAAGGCGGAGTTCGGCTCGTTGGCTCCGTCGAGCAGCGAGAAGCCGATGATCGACAGCGTGTGATCGCGCCCCGGCAGCTTTTCCAGAATATCTTCGACCTGCTTGACGACGGCGCTCGTGCGCGACACCGAAGCGCCGTCCGGCAATTGCACCGCGATGAAGAACGCGCCCTGATCTTCCTCCGGCAAGAAGCCGGTCGGCGTGATTCGGGAAATGCCGAAAATGCTTCCCGCAAAAAGCACGACAAGCACGAGCGAGATCGCTGCGATTCGTAGCAACCGCCGCACGCCGCCGGCATAACGGTCGCGCACGAAGTCGATGCTGTTGAGCACGCGCCCCATAATGCCGCGCCGGCCGCCCGGATTGTGACGCAGGAAGACGGCGCAAAGCGCCGGCGACAAGGTCAGCGCATTGATCGCCGAGATCACCATCGCGGCGCTGATCGTCACGGCGAATTGCCGGAACAGCGTACCCGAAATGCCGGGAATGAACGCGATCGGCACAAAGACCGACAAGAGGACCAGCGAGATCGCGATGATCGGCGCGGTGATCTGCGCCATGGCTTCCTTTGTCGCCTCCGCGGGCGACAGTTCGGGATGCTCCTCCAGCACGCGCTCGACATTCTCGACGACGACGATCGCATCGTCGACGACGATGCCGATCGCCAGCACCATGGCGAGCAGCGAGACGGTGTTGGCGGAGTAGCCGAGCACGAGAAGTACGGCGAAGGCGCCGATGAGGCTCACCGGAACCGCGATCGCGGGGATGATCGTCGCGCGCAGCGTTCCAAGAAAAAGAAATACGACGATGATGACGAGAACGAACGCCTCGGCCAAAGTGCGCAACACCTCGCTGATCGTGTCGCGGACAAAGGTCGTCGAGTCGTATTGGACGAGGTATTTCAGACCTTCCGGAAACCTCGTCCCCGCCTTCTGCAAAGTGTTCTGCACAGCGGCCGCGGTCGACACCGCATTTGCGCCGGGTGCGAGATAGATGCCGATCGGCACGCCGGCACGTCCGTCGATGCGCGATTCGCTATCGAGATTTTGCGCGCCGATCTCGACACGCGCGACATCGTGGACGCGCAGTGTCGAGCCGTCGGCATTGGCGCGCAGCACGATATTGCCGAATTGTTCCGGGGTCGACAGCCGTCCCTGCGTTTGCAGGTTCAGCTGGAATTGCTGCTGATCACTGATCGGCCGCGCGCCGATGCGGCCGACGGGCGCCTGTACGCTTTGCGCGCGGATCGCGGCGACGACATCGGACGGCGCAAGATTGAGGCTCGTCAGGCGCTGGGTGTCGAACCAGATACGCATCGAGTAGTTCATCTTGGCAAACAGCGTTGCTTGGCCGACACCAGGCGTGCGCGAGATCGCATCGAGGATGTTGATGATCGCGTAATTGGTGATGAACAGCGGGTCCTGCTCACCGTTCTCGCTGTAGAGCACGATGAATTGCAGGATCGCCGAGGATTTCTTCTGGACGACCAATCCCTGCAGCTGCACTTCCGGCGGCAGCTGCGACAAAGCGGTTTGCACACGGTTGTTGACGTTGACCGTGTCGATGTTCGGATCGGAACCGAGCGCGAAACTAACGGTCAGCGTGTAGGAGCCGTCGTTGCCGCTCGTCGACTTCATATAAAGCATCTGATCGACGCCGACGACTTGCGCCTCGAGCGGCTGCGCGACGCTGCTCTCGACCACCGCCGCCGATGCGCCGGGATAAACGGCAGTGACGGTGACTTGCGGCGGGACGATATCGGGGAATTGCGCGACCGGGATGCGCAAGAGCGCGAGCGCACCGGCAATCGTGACGACAAGAGCGATGACGATCGCAAGCCGCGGGCGATCGATGAAGGTCGCCGAAATCATCGGCTAATGCCTTGCGCCCGGATTGCCTGCGGACGGCGGTTGCGCGCCGCCGGCCGTGCCTGAAGATGCCGGCCCCGCGGGCGGCGCGACATTTGCAGGCGCGTTCGCAGTCGTGCCGCTCTTCGGATTGGATGCGCCCGCCGCGGGTCCAGGCGGCGCATCGCGCGGCGCGGCGTTCCCTTCGCTCCTGCCGGTTGTCGCGGGCGCAGCTTGGTTCGGCTGCCCGCCTTGTGCGGCGTTCATCGTCGCCTGTACTTGCGGACTGGCAGGACCCGGCGACACCGGCTGACCCGGGCGCACACGCTGCAGACCCTCGACGATGACGTGCTCGCCTTCCTGCAACCCGCTGATCACCGCCGCGATCGTCGAGGTCGATTGTCCAAGCTGGATGCGGCGCTGCTCGGCCTTGTTGTCGGCGCCGACGACATAGACATAGTCGCCGCGCTGATCCGATAGGATCGCCGCACGCGGTACCGCAAGAACCTCTATGGGCTGCACGCCTTCGAGCAGAACCGAGACAAACTCGCCGTCATAAAGTTCGCGCGCGGTGCTGCGTGTCTGATCGAAGAGAAGCGGATTGGCGATCTCGCCGCGCAACGTGATCGTGTCGGTATTCGCCGTGATCGTGTTGTTGACGAAATCGAGCTTGCCCTCGCGTGTGTAGAGGCGTCCGTCCGGCAGCCTGATGCGGATAACAACGGCATTAAAGCCGCCGCGCGTCACATATTTCTGCCGCAGCTCCAGCGCCTCGCGAAACGAGACGGGAAAGCTCACATACATCGGATCCTGGCTGACGATCGTCGTCAGCGTGCCGGAACTCGGGCTGACCACGTTGCCCAATGTGATCGCGGTGCGCCCGGTCCGTCCGTCAATCGGCGACGTTATGTCGGTGTAGCCAAGATTGATCTGTGAGGATTGCAGCTGCGCCTGCGCGCCTTGGATTTGCGCTTCGAGACTACGCTGGTTGGAAAGCGCGGCGTCGTAATTCGATTGCAGACCGGCCGGACCGCCGAGGAGTGCGCGGGCGCGCTCTGTCGTCAGACGCGCATTGACGAGCGTTGCTTCGAGCTGTGCGACCTGCGCCTGCTTTGCGGCGACGTCGGCTTGGAAGGGTCCCTTCTCGAGCTGATAGAGCAGATCGCCGTTCTTGACCTCGGCGCCTTCCGTGAAAAGCTGTTTCTCCAAAAACGCGGTGACGCGCGCAACGATGTTGACGCGGTTGATTGCTTCGATGCGGCCGTTGAACTCGTTCGTCTGGGTGATCGCCTGCTTGTGCGCCTCGACGATCCCGACCGCGGGTGGTGCTGCCGGCGGGCCGGGTTGCGCACGGCATTTGCCGGCGGCGATTGAAGCGAACGCGAGCGCGAGCACGAGGACGCAGGAACGAGCCGTGTTTGCATGCATCCACCGAAGCTAGGGCCGGCACTATTCCGGCTCAAGCTCGCGCCGCGCCTTCCGAGCTCGCGCCGCGCCTTCAAGACGTCGGCAGCGCGTGCTGGCCGCCAAAACAGGCCGAGACAGGCTGCAAAACGTGCTGCCGGCCACAGCGGGCCCGGCGAAATGCACCCGCTTCGGGGCCCGTGCCCCTGAAAGAACGGCATTTTAAGATTCTGATAACCAAAAATCGCCCTAATGCGGCCCAAGTGATCCCGCCAAGCTTCGACCGGTTCAGAGGGATTCGAAGATGCAGGCATTTGGAAAGCGGGGCGAATGACGTACGTCGCAACTTTTTCGCAATATTCCGTTCCTTACGACCGCCGGCCGCTATTTCGGGATCTCCTGTCCCAGGCCGGCTTCGCCTGCATTTCGATGAGTTTCATTGCGGCCGTCGGCGCCGGTCTCATTTACGGCCGTCCTGGCGGCACGGTGCGCGTCGGCAAGGCGCCCGAGCTTGCTCCGGTGAAGACCGTGGCAAGCATTCCGAAGGCCCGTCCCCGGCTCAACGTCGCGCTGCGCGACATCACCTTCTCCCTTGATTTTGCGCCGCTTTCGCTCGCAAGGAGCGCGCCCGTCGCGACGAATTTCATGCCGACGGCAGCGATGCAAGTCGCCGCCGTCGAGACGAAGCAGGTGCCCGCCTCTGCGGCGGCGTTTAGCACGGCCTCGTCCTCGGCACCGGTGGCGGAAACGCCGCGGGCGCAGCTCAACCGCCCCTCCCCGGCCCGCCGCCTCGCCGAGGCGAACGACACGGCGACGCCGTCCTCAAATCCGTCCGACCCGAATTTCTTTGAAAAGGTCTTCGGACCGAAGCTCGCCGGCTCCTCCCAGCCGGCAGGCCAAGCCCTCGCCTATGCTAATCCCGAAGACGGGATTGCGAACCGCGGCAATCCCGTGGTCGGTCCGGCGCCCGCCCTTGATCAATTTACGGCGGTCTACAACATCGCCGCGCATACGGTGACAATGCCGGATGGCACGAAGCTCGAAGCGCATTCGGGCCTTCGCCAATTCCTGGACGATCCGAGCCACGTCCATGTCAGAATGCGGGGAGCGACGCCCCCGGGTACCTACGACCTGAAGCTTCGCGAAAGCATGTTCCACGGCGTTCAGGCGCTGCGCCTGACACCTACCGGGGACAGCAAGCTTTTTGGCCGCGACGGCCTTCTTGCCCACACTTACATGCTCGGGCCGCGCGGCGACTCGAACGGATGCGTCGTCTTCAAGAACTACAACGCGTTTCTGCAGGCGTTCCGCAACGGCCAAGTGAAACGTCTCGTCGTCGTCGCCCGCAAAGACTAAACCTTTCGTATCTCTGCGCCGAGGTGAGGCTGTCACGCTGCCGCCCACCTTGCCGCTATGCTCGCTAAATGGACGGGTTCTCGATTCGACGCGGGGGCGGCGGAAGCGTGGCGCGGCTTGGCGGCTTCGCGCGTCTCGCGGCGCTGCTTGCGCCGCTGCTCCTCGCTATCCCCGCCGCAGCCGAGCACACCACTCCGCCGACCCACGGCATCGCCATGCACGGCGATCCGGCGCTGCCCCCCGGTTTCGATCACCTGCCCTATGCCAACCCGGATGCGCCGAAGGGCGGACGCCTCAAAGTCGGCGCGCAAGGCACGTTCGACAGCCTCAACCCGTTCAACATCAAAGCCGGATCGGCTGCGCAAGGCATTCAAGGCAACGTCTATCAAGGCCTGATGCAGCGCTCGTTCGATGAGCCGTTCACGCTCTACGGTCTCATCGCGCAATCGATCGAGACCGACGATGCGCGCTCTTTCGTGACGTTCCACCTCGATCCGCGCGCGCATTTTTCCGACGGAGCGCCGATCACCTCCGCGGACGTCGTTTTCAGCTTCGAGCTCCTGAAAACGAAAGGCCGGCCGCAGCAGCGCTCGGCATTCTCGCTCGTCAAATCGGTGACCACGCCGGACGAACATACGATCCGCTATGACTTGACGGGAATTGGCGATCGCGAATTGCCGCTCATTCTGGCGATCATGCCGGTCCTGCCGAAGCAGCATATGGACGCCGAGCATTTCAACGAGTCGACGTTGCAGGCGCCAATCGGTTCGGGCCCTTACAAAGTCGCGGAGGTGCGTGCGGGTGAGCGCATCGTGCTCATGCGTGACCCAAATTATTGGGGCCGCGATTTGCCGAGCCAGAAAGGCATGCACAATTTCGATGAGATCACGGTCGACTATTTCCGCGACGCCAACAGCCTGTTCGAATCCTTCAAGGCCGGGCTTCTCGACTATCGCGACGAGACGAATCCGACGCGCTGGACGACCGGTTATGATTTCCCGGCGATGCGCGACGGCCGCGCCGTCAAGGAGCAGCTGCCGACCGGCGTGCCGAAGGGCATGGAGGGATTTGCCTTCAATCTACGTCGCCCGCTCTTTCAGGACATACGCGTGCGCGAAGCGCTCGGCATCATGTTCGACTTCGAATGGGTGAACGCCAACTTCTTCTCCGGTCTTTATACGCGAACGAAAAGCTTCTTCGACGATTCCGAGCTCGCCTCGACCGGCCGGCCCGCCAGCGAGGCCGAACGTGCGCTGCTCGCCCCGTTCCCCGGCGCCGTGCGCGACGACATCATGGAAGGCACGTGGCGTCCGCCGATTTCGGACGGCTCCGGCCGTGACCGCAAACAGGCGCAGCAGGCGATGAACCTGCTCGCGCAGGCCGGTTGGCACGTCACTAACGGCACGTTGCGCAAGGACGGCGAACCCTTCGCCTTTGAGATCATGGTGACCAATCGCGACCAGGAACGGCTCGCTTTGAACTATGCCGGGCAGCTTTCGCGCATTGGCGTCACGACGACGGTGCGCCTCGTGGACGAAGTGCAGTATCAGCGCCGGCGGCAAAAATTCGATTTCGACATGATGATCGGCACCTGGGCCGCGTCGGCCTCGCCCGGCAACGAGCAGCGCAATCGCTGGACCTCGGAGAGCGCGGATCAGGAATCCTCATTCAACCTGACCGGCGCGCGCTCGCCGGCGCTCGATGCCCTAATCAACGACCTCCTGGCGGCCCGAACGCACGACGAGTTCGTGACAGCCGTCCGCGCCTACGATCGCGTCCTCCTGTCGGGCTTCTATATCGTCCCGCTCTATCATGCACAGGATCAGTGGTCCGCCCATTGGACGCGAATCGCTCGACCGTCCAAACTCCCCCATTATGCAGCGCCGCTTTTCAACGTGACGCTGGACACTTGGTGGACAAAGGAACCGTGAGCGAAGCGGACGCGCTTGCCCGCAAACATCCGATCGCCGCTTTCAGCTTGGATGCGCTCGTCGCCGGCGCCGCCAAGCTGCGGCCGGCGCGCGTGGCGCTCGGGGATGCCGGGGCCGAAATCGCGCCCCGCGCACTGACCTACGGCGAGTTCGACGCGCAGGTCCATGCTGTCGCGCAGCATTTCATCGAGCTTGGCATCGAGCCGGGTGAGCGCATCCTGATACTTACTGGGGCGAGAACGGCGTGCGTCACGGCAACCATCGCCGCGCTCGCAGCGGGGATTGAGCCGCTGCTCGCGCCAGTTGGCATCGAGGCCGTGCGGTTGGGGGAGATCGCCAAATCGTCTGCCTGCACCGCGATTGCCGGGCCAGCATCTTACGGCGTGCTCGATCTTGAGCAGACTTTGTTCGAGGCGGCGGCGAGTTCCGAGACGGTCCGCTTTGTTGCGACGCTCGGGCCGGGTCAAGCAGACGGCGCGATCGATCTTTCGCCGGAAAGCTTGCCGTCGAGCGATGCCAAACTTCCGCACATCGGCGACAACCGACCGCGCGTCGGAACTCTCAATTCCGATGGCGAAGCGCTCTTCCACGAGCAAAGCGCGTTGCTTGCCGCGGCACTCGATCTTGTCGGCAAGGCGGGGATTGCCGCAAACGCGCATATTCTGACGACGCTCGCGCCCGCGTCTTTTGCCGGCTTCGTCGCCGGACCCGTTGCAAGCCTATTGTCGGGCGCCCCGTTGACCTTGTTCGGACCGTTCGAGGCGGCAAGCTTCCTGGCCGCGCTCGACACCGCAAAGGGATGCCATTGTGTGTGTCCCGCGCCGATCCTGCCCGATCTCAAGCGCGCGGGGCTGCTGCGCCACGGCGTTCTTGCCTCGGCAATTGCAATCGCCAGAGACGAGCAGCGACTCGATCTCGAGATCGATTGCCCGCTGATCGAAGTTCGCGTGCTTTCCGAAAATAGCATTGC
>JAFAVH010000373.1 GCA_019242655.1 Methylobacteriaceae bacterium | reverse complement strand
TGCGGCGACGTTGCTACCGATCGCCGCCCGCGCGCAAGGCGCGGCAAAACCAGCGGATGCCGCCGCACCGGAAGGCATGCGCGTCCTCGAGGCACGGAAATCTCCTCACCGCATTAAGCCCGGCGCCGCATCCGAAACGGATATGTGGGGCTATGACGGCCAAGTGCCCGGGCCGTTGCTGCACGCCAAAGTCGGCGAAGAGGTGGTGGTGCGCCTCCTCAACAAGCTCGATCAGCCGACGAGCCTGCACTGGCAGGGCGTGCGCATCCAAAATGCAATGGATGGTGTTGTGGGCCTTACGCAGAAGCCGGTGATGTCGGGGGCCGTTTTCGATTATCGTTTCAAGGTGCCCGATAGCGGGCTTTATCTCTATCGCCCATTTGTTGCGCCGTTCACGAGCGAGCAGATCGCGCGCGGCCTTTACGGCTTGTTGATCGTCGACGAGCCTTCGCCGCCGCAGGTAGACCGCGATTTTGCGCTTCTCATCGATGATTGGCGTCTCGATGAGCAGGGCATGCTCGTCAAGGATTTCGGCAATCCTGCCGACGTCGGCGGGGCGGGGCGGATCGGCTCGCTCCTCACGGCAAACACGCAAGCGGCGCCCATTCAAGAGACATTCGCGCCGGGATCGCGGATTCGCCTGCGGCTGGCGAATGTCGCCAATGCGCGATTCATGTTCATCGCCTTCGAAGGATTCAAGCCGTTTGTCATGGCGATCGACGGACAGCCCTGCGATCCGTTCGAGCCTGTCCGGCAGACGATTCCGGTTGGGCCCGGCGCACGTTTCGATCTCATGTTCGATTTGCCGGATGGTGAGAGCGAAAGCGCGAAAGTCGTCTTACGCGGCATGAACGAGGCCGACCGCGATCTCTGCGTATTGAAGACAAAGGGGGAAAAGCGTCCCGCGCGCCTTGCGATCGCTTCGCTGCCGCTCAATCCGTTGCTGCCGGCCGGCATCCCACTTGCCGCGGCAAAGAAAGTGGACATTGTTGTCGAGGGCGGAAGCGCGCGCGTCGCTGCCGGCGCAAAGACCTTGTGGACGCTGAACGGACAGCCCGGCGGGTTTGATGGCAAGCCGCTATTTTCGGTGAAACGGGGCGCGTCGGTGTCGCTCGGCTTTGTCAACAAAACGCTGGTGACGCAGAACATGCGCGTCCATGGCCACGTCGTGCGCCTCCTGCACGATCTTGACGATGGGTGGGAGCCTTATTGGCGAAATGCCGTCATCGTCGCTGAGGGCCGCACCAAACGCGTCGCTTTCGTTGCCGACAATCCCGGCAAATGGGCGATCAATTGCGATGTTATCGAGCACCAGATCAGCGGGCTGTCTGGCTGGTTCGAGGTGACATAAGGCTTTCAGTCGCTCGCCCCACGAAACCCCGTCGCCAGCACATAAAGCTCCGCGGAATCAGCGCGGCTCGCGGCGGGCTTCACGTGATGCACTTTGGCGAAATCGCGCTTGAGGCCCGCGAGCAGCTCGCCTTCGGTGCCGCCCTGCAGCACTTTTGCGAGAAAGAAACCACCTGGCGACAGAACCTCGCGGGCAAATTCGGCGGCGAGTTCCGCAAGCGCGACGATGCGCAGATGGTCGGTCTTGCGATGTCCGGTCGCGTTGGCGGCCATGTCGGAGAGAACGCCATCGGCCGGTCCACCAAGCATCCGCTTTAGGCGCGCCGGTGCGTCCGCTGCGTTGAAATCCATGACGGCAAAGTCGACGCCGGCAATGGGATCGATGTCAAGAAGATCGATGCCGGCAACGTGGCCCTTGCCGTTAGCCGCGCCGATACGCTTCGCCGCGACTTGCGACCATCCTCCTGGGGCTGCGCCGAGGTCGACGATGCGCTGACCGGATTTCAGTAGCTGGTATTTGTCATCGATCTCGATGAGCTTGAACGCCGCGCGTGAACGCAAACCTTCGTGACGCGCGCGCGCGACATAGGGATCATTGAGCTGACGCTCGAGCCAAAGCGTCGAGGAGAGCGAGCGCTTTCGCGCCGTCTTGACCCGCGTCTTGAGCGAGCGTCCGCCTTCGCGTCCTGATTTCTGGCCGCCGCTCTTCGGCGTCACGCCACCGTCTCGGCATGGTGGTCCCAGACACCATCGGCGCGCATGAGCTCGATCAGGATGCCCTCGCGCAGGCCGCGGTCGGCGATGCGCAATCGCGGCGCCGGAAAGGCGCGGCGGATCGCTTCCAGGATCGCGCATCCCGCAAGCACGAGGTCGGCGCGCGCCGGCCCGATGCAGCCATGTGCGGCCCGCTCGGCATAGGACATGCGCCTGAGCCGCGCGATCGCTGCACTGACGTCGCCAGCCGACATCCATAACCCATCGACGCGGCGGCGGTCGTAGCGGGCGAGGTTGAGATGCACGCCGGCAACCGTCGTCACCGTCCCCGATGTGCCAAGCAGATGGAATCGCGAGCAGTGGCGCTCGCCCATCGCACGGCTCAGAAACGCTTCGACGGCGCGGGCGACATGCGACACCATTGCATCATAGGTTTCCGGTGACACGTCCATCCCACCGAACTGTTCGGCCAGCGACACGACGCCGATCTGCAGCGAGGTCCAAAGCCGGATGTCGACGCGATCCGTCGCGGAACCATCTTGTGTCTGTGCCGGATCAAACCAGATCAACTCCGACGAACCGCCGCCGATATCGAAGATGAGCACGCCTTCGGCTTGCGGGTCGGCGAGCGCCGCGCAGCCAAGCGCGGCAAGCCGCGCCTCCGTCTCGCGATCGATGATTTCGAGTTCGAGCTCGAGTTCCTCGCGCACGCGTTCGAGGAACTCCTCGCCATTCGCGGCCATACGACACGCTTCCGTCGCGATGAGGCGCGCGCGCGTGACGCCGCGCTGATCCATTTTGGTGCGGCAGACTGCAAGCGCCTCGAGCGTGCGGGCGATCGCCACCTCGCCAAGCTCGCCCGTCTGGTGCAGGCCTTCTCCGAGCCGCACGATGCTCGAAAAGGCATCGACGATGCGCAGCCCGTCCGAACCGTTGCGTGCGCGGTCTTGGTGCGGTCGCGCGACGAGAAGACGGCAATTGTTCGTGCCGAGGTCGAGCGCCGCATAAGTGTGGCTCTGCTGCGCCCGGAAGGTCGAACCGTCCGATCTCGGCGCCGGCCGAGGGCTCGCGCGTTCGATCAGGATCGGCCCTGCGTCTGTAAGGTCGATCGTCACTCCCCACCCCAAACTGGCATTTCGGGTTCACCCCGATAAAGATAGTCCGGGAGAGTGTAACAATCGCAGCCGATTGCCAAGCTCAAGCATTGTGCGACGATTGACGGATCAGCCGACCCATCCCAAGGACCGCACGACCGCCTTGTCCCATGCCGCATTCAGCTGCGCACGGCGTCCTTCGCCCATTTGCGGATGCCAACGATGGCCGACAGCCCAATTGTCGGAAATATCTTGGGGCGAGGCCCAGTAGCCGACGGCGAGCCCTGCCGCATAAGCGGCGCCGAGCGCCGTCGTCTCGATGACTTGCGGGCGTACCACCTCGACATCGAGGAGATCGGCTTGGAATTGCATGAGCAGATCGTTGACGACCATGCCGCCATCGGCACGCAACTCGCGAATCGGCACGCCGGAATCGGCGCTCATCGCTATTATTATCTCGCGCGTCTGGAAGGCGGTCGCCTCGAGCGCGGCGCGGGCGATATGACCGCGCCCGGCAAAGCGCGTGAGCCCGCAAACGACGCCGCGCGCATCCTCGCGCCAATGCGGGGCGTATAGGCCGGAGAAAGCCGGCACGATGTAGACGTCGCCATTGTCGTCGACGCTGCGCGCCAGCGTCTCGATCTCGGCCGACGTCGCGATCAGCTGCAGATTGTCGCGCAGCCATTGCACGAGCGCGCCGGCAATGGCGATCGATCCTTCGAGCGCGTAAACCGGAGGCGCGTCGCCGAGCTTGTAAGCGAGCGTCGTGAGCAGCCCGTGCGTGGAGGGGTAGGGCGTCTCGCCGGTATTCATCAGAAGAAAGCAGCCGGTGCCGTAGGTGTTCTTCGCCTCGCCCGGTTGCAAACATGCTTGGCCGAAAAGCGCCGCCTGCTGATCGCCGAGAATGCCGCAGATCGGTACGCCGGCGAGCGGCTCGCCCGCGATGCCAAATTGTTCCGACGAAGAAACGATCTCCGGCAAGCACGCGCGCGGGATGCCGAAGAGATCGAGAATCGCTTGATCCCATTCGAGCGTGCGCAAATCCATGAGCTGCGTGCGCGAGGCATTCGTGACGTCGGTGATGTGGCGGCCGCCGTTCACGCCGCCTGTAAGATTCCACACGAGCCACGAATCGATGGTGCCGAATAGCGCATTGCCCTCTTCAGCTGCGGCGCCCGCACCAGGCACATTGTCGATGAGCCATTTCAGTTTGAGGCTCGAGAAATATGTCGTGAGCGGCAGGCCGGTTTTGTCGCGTAGGCGATCCTTGCCGCCGTCTTTGGCAAATTGCGCGACCAGCGTATCGGTGCGGGTGTCTTGCCAAACCAACGCGTTGTGGAGAGGTGCGCCTTTGCGGCCGTCCCATAGGAGCGTCGTCTCGCGTTGATTGGTGATGCCGATGGCGGCGAGATTGCCCGGGACAACACCTGCCTGCGACAAAGCCTCTGTGATCACCAGACGCGTATTGCGCCAAATTTCGCTCGCGTCGTGTTCGACAAAACCCGGCCGCGGATAGATCTGCTCATGTTCGCGCTGCGCTTGCGCGATGATTTTCCCGGCGCGATCGAAAATGATGAAGCGCGTTGATGTCGAGCCTTGATCGATTGCGCCGACGTAAGATGGCATGCGTCCTCCCCGCCTATTTCGGCAATTCGTAGCCGATTGTCTGTTCGATTTCGATTGTTTTCTGTACCGCCATTGAGCTTGCGCCCGGCGCGAAGTACAGGATGAGCATCGGTTCGTCCGGCAATAGCGGAAAGCGCGATGTTTCTCAGCACGCTGCCACTTTGGTTGTCCGCGATCATACTCGTCGGCTTGACGACGCTCGTCGCGATGAGCGGTCCCGCTCTCATCCGCCGCCGCGTCCATCTCGATCGGCTACGCGTCAACAACGAGGTCGCCGGCTTCAAGTTCGCCACGGTCGGCGTTCTCTACGCCGTTTTGCTTGCGTTCGCCGTCATTGTCGTATGGGAGAAATTCGCCGAGGGCGAGCGCACGGCCGCAAAGGAGGCGGGCGCGATCGCCACGCTCTATCGCTTGTCCGGCGGGCTCGATGAAGAGACTGCCAAAGTCTTTCGCGAGAACCTGACGGACTATACCAAAGCGGCGATCAATGAGGAATGGCCGGCAATGGAGCAGGGGCGCGACAGCGCGCATGTCCGCCAAGCACTCGATCACGCCTATGCGACTGTTCTTGGCGTGCGTTCCAGCGACGAGCGCAGCAGGATCGTGCTCAGCGAGATGCTCCGGGAGCTCGATCTCGTCACGCAGGCGCGCCGCGACCGGCTCATCGCGGCCGTGGGAACGGTTCCAAGCGTATTATGGCTGGTGCTGTTTGGCGGCGCGGTGCTCACGATCAGCTTCACGTTCTTTTTCGGCACGCAGAACGTCGTTGTGCAGACGCTGATGACGGGGATGCTGTCCTTGTTAATTTTCGCGGGGCTTTTCGTGATCGTCGCGATCGATCGCCCGTTTGCCGGCTCGGTGAAAGTGCAGCCGGAAGCCCTGCAAAAGGTGTACGAGGAATTCGGGGAGGGGAAGCATCCCTAGGTTTCGACTTTGGCGCGGCTTGCAATCGTTTCGGAACGCATCTGCAGCAGCGCCGCGTCAATGTCTTCCGATGTCTCTCCAGTGATACGCAATCCCAGCTTCGATCTGCGCCACAAAACATCATCGGCGCCTTGCGCCCATTCTTTCTGCGTGAGGTAACGCACCTCTGCTTCGGACAAGCCAGAACCGAAATCGCGGCCGAGATCGTCGAGCGATTTCGCGTTGCCGATCGCTTCATCGGCGCGCGTTCCGTAAGAATGCACGAGCCGTTCCGCCGTCTCGGGCTGCAGGAATGGGTGTCGCGCGGAAAATTCGCGCGCATAAGTGTCGATATCACCGCCCGGCACATTCCCACCGGGAAGCGGCGCGTCGCCGGTCCACGCGGCCTTCATCTGCGGGAAAAAGCGCTGCAAATCATCGAGCGCGTGTTCGGCGAGCCGCCGGTACGTCGTAAGCTTGCCGCCGAAGATCGACAGAAGCGGCGCCGCGCCGTCAGGTGCGTTGAGATCGAAGGCGTAGTCGCGAGTCATTGCAGACACGTTGTGCGAACCGTCGTCGAACAGCGGCCGCACGCCGGAATAGGTCCAAACAATATCGGCGGATGTCGCCGGCTTCTTGAACCAACGGCCGATCGTTTCCAGCAAGTAATCGGCTTCGTCATCCGAAATCACCGGCTGCACCGGCGGCGCTTCGAACGGAATGTCGGTCGTCCCGATGAGCGTGAAATCGCGCTCATACGGAATCGCGAAAACGATGCGGCGATCGGGATTCTGCAGCATGTAGGCATGCTCGCCCTCATACAGGCGACGAACGACGATGTGACTGCCTTTGACGAGCCGCACGTGCTTTTGCGTCGGATGCCCAAGCGAATTCAGCACCTCCGAAACCCAAGGCCCGGCGGCGTTGATCAGCCCACGCGCGCGGACCCGCGACATGGCGCTCGTGTCGCGATCGACCATGATGCAGTTCCAGAGCCCTTCGGTGCGCTCGGCCTGTTCGAGCCGCGTGCGCGTCCGGATGGTTGCGCCACGTTCGGCGGCATCCACGCAATTGGCGACAACGAGCCGCGAATCGTCGGTTGCGCAATCGGAATAGGCGAAGGCAACGGACGAAAGGGATTTCAGCGGCGCGCCGCGCGCGTCTTTCCTAAGATCGAGACGCTCGCAGGACGGCAGCCGCCTTCGTGGTGCAAGATGGTCGTAAAGGAAGAGGCCGAGCCGCACGAGCCAGGCCGGGCGCGTGAGCGGATCGTGCGGCAGGACGAAACGCAACGGTTGCACGAGATGCGGCGCCACGGCGAGCAACCGCTCGCGTTCGAGCAGGGATTCGCGGACGAGGCGGAAGTCGTAGGTCTCGAGGTAGCGAAGCCCGCCATGGATTAGTTTGGTCGAGGCCGAGGAGGTGTGGGCAGCAAGATCGTCCTGCTCGACGAGCAGAATTTTTAAGCCGCGACCCACCGCATCGCGAGCGATGCCGGCGCCGTTGATGCCGCCGCCGATGATCAGGAGATCGTAGAGGCCCCTCTGATCCGGGCCGGAAGCCTCACCCAAGCCTCAGGCCTGGAGGCCAGCGAGTTCGGGACTTGCCGGAGTGATGGCGACGCTCTCGCCGCAGCCGCAGGCCGAGGTCTGGTTCGGATTGTTGAAGACAAAACCCGACGACAATTTTGTCGTCTGGTAGTCCATCTCGGTGCCGAGCAGGAACAGGATCGCCTTCGGGTCGATAAGGACGGTCACGCCCTTGTCCTCGACGATCTCATCGGTCGGGTTTGCTGCCTCGGCCATTTCCATCGTGTAGGACATCCCGGCGCAGCCGCCATTCTTGACGCCGACGCGGAGGCCCGCGAGCGGCTTAGCGGCATTTTCGACGATGTCGCGCACGCGCGCCGCCGCGGCATCGGTCAGCGACATCACTTTGATCTTGCGGCGCGGCGCGGCCATCGTCTTCTCCGGGCGGGGAATCTCGCCCCTCATATGCATCTCAGCATCGCAAATAATCATCATTAGGGCAAAGATCGAGGGCCTCGCCGGCGCCATTGATTTGGCTGGCCGCCCGGCTCATGCTCCGCTTGTGCCGGGCTGAGGATGTGGGCCACGCGTGAACCGGTCGAAGCACACGCTGTTCTGGCTGGGATTGTTCACCGTCGGGGCCATTCTCGGCGCCGCGCTCGGCGTGGCTTTGGAGCTGCGCTATCGCGACATTGCCGACGCCAAACGGGATCTGACCAGCCTCGATCTGCTGCTCGTCGAGGAGACGTCGCGTTCGCTGCAGAGCGTCGACCTGGTGCTTCGCAGCGTGCAGACGAAGCTTCTCGCCGATGGCGTTATCGACGCGGAGAGTTACGCCCACAAAGAAGCGGGGCACGAAATGTACACGTTCCTGCAGGGGCGCATTGCCGGCCTGCCGCAACTCGCCGGACTGACGCTCGTTGCGACCGACGGACGCCTCATCAACTTCTCCCGCGAACATGCAATCCCGGAGGTCAGTGCGGCCGAGCGGGATTTTCTTGAAACGCTGCGCCAGCATCCGGCGGAGCAAGCGTTCATCGGCGCTCCTATCGAGCACCGCGCGACAGGCACCTATACGGTGCATCTCGGGCGCCGCGTCGATACCAAGGACGGTAAGCTGGTCGGATTCGTGCTCGGCGCGATCGACACGGGTTATTTCGAAAACCTCTATCGCAGCCTGCGCCTGGGCGACGGCGGCGGGGTAAGCCTCTGGCGCCGCGATGGCATCCTGCTTGCGCGCTATCCGAGGATTTCCGGCATCGGGCAGCGCTTCCCGATCAAATCTTTCGACGGCATGCTCGATAACGCCGATTTCGGCACCTACGAGACCGAGCGTTCTCTAGATGGGCCCTCGCGGCTGGTCGCGACAGCCGCGGCCAAGGACTTTCCATTTGTCATCAATGTCACGCGCACGTTCGACCAAATCCTCTCCGATTGGCGGAAAGTCGCGCTGACCATTTTCGGCATCGCGGCGATTGCCGCTGTCGCTGCTGCCTTCGCCATCTGGACCCTGGTGCGCCAGCTCGCTGCCTACCAGGAACTCGCCGTCGCGGTCGGTGAAAGGGAGAAGGCGATCGAAGAGCGCGGCAAGATCGAAGCGCAATTGCGGCAGGCGCAGAAGCTCGAAGCAGTCGGCCAGCTCACGGGCGGTATTGCACACGATTTCAATAATTTGCTTACCGTCATTCTGGGAGGACTTGAGACTATCCGCCGCCGCATCCCGGCGCTGCCGCATTCGGCCGATACGGCGCGCATCTCACGCGCTGCGGACATGGCGGTGCAGAGCGTCGAGAGTGCTGCGACGCTCACCCATCGGTTGCTTGCCTTTTCGCGCAATCAGCCGCTCGACCCGCGCATCATCGCGCCCGACCAACTGATTGACTCGATGAGTGAACTTCTGCGCCGCACGTTGGGCGAAAAGATCGATTTCGAGACGCGTTTTTCCGATGAGCGTTGGCACATTCACGCAGACCCCAATCAACTCGAAAGCGCGATCCTCAACCTCGCCGTCAACGCGCGCGACGCCATGCCGGACGGCGGCCGGCTGACGATCGAGACGCGCAATGTTCACCTCCACGAGAACTTCTTGAAAACGCTGCCCGAAGCCGGCTCGCCCGGTCCCTACGTCCTGATCGCCATTACCGACACCGGCATTGGCATGGATCAGACGACGCTCGAGCGCGCTTTCGAGCCTTTCTTCACGACAAAGGAAGTGGGCAAGGGAACGGGACTTGGCCTCAGCCAAGTCTACGGCTTTGTGCGCCAGTCGAACGGCGTGTTGAAAATCCACAGCGAACCGGGGAGCGGAACGAGCGTCAAAATCTATTTGCTGCGGCATGAGAAAGGGGCCGGCGCGGAAAACACCGAAACGCGGAAGGAAGTTCTGGCGCCGCGTGGCGCAGAGACGATCCTTGTCGTCGAAGATCACGAGGATCTCCGGGTCTTCGGTGTGCAGGTCCTCGAGGATCTCGGCTACAAGGTCATCTCGGCACCGGATGGTCCGTCCGCAATCAAGCTGATTGAGATGGCGGGACCGATCGATTTGCTTTTTACGGATGTCGTGTTGCCCGGGCAGATGAACGGACGCAATTTGGCCGATGCCGCAATCGCTTCCGCGCCAGGATTGAAGGTGCTGTTTACGACCGGCTATACGCGCGATGTGATCCTCGCCAAGGGAACGCTCGATCAGGGCGTGGACGTCCTGCCGAAACCGTTCACCTACAAAGACTTGGCAGCGAAGGTTCGCCAAGTTCTCGACGCGTAAATCGCGTGCCGGTTGAGCTTCTGACGACGACGGAGATGGCCGATGCCGATCGGCTTGCCGCAGCCTCCGGCATCGCCAGCATGTCGCTCATGGAGGCTGCCGGCGCGGCGGTCGCTCGCGTGGCCGCGCGGCGGCTGCATGCGGCGGGCGGACGCCGCGCCGCGGTGTTCTGCGGGCCCGGCAACAATGGCGGCGACGGCTATGTCGCCGCGCGGCTTTTGCGCGAGTTCGGCTTCGATGTCCGGGTTGCGACCCTTGTCCCGGGAAGCCGCTTGAAAGGAGATGCGGCCGAGGCAGCGCATCGCTGGAACGGCGACGTCGAAAACACGCACGGGCTCGCGCTGAACGACACAGATCTCATCGTCGACGCGCTGTTTGGCGCCGGGCTTAGGCGCGACCTCGAAGACGAGGCAAAGCGCGCCGTCGAAACTATCGACGAATGGGGCCGCGCGACCGGCCGGCCGATCATCGCCGTCGATGTTCCCTCAGGGCTCGACGGCACAAGTGGACAGATTCGTGGTGCCTGTGTGCATGCGACGGAGACCGTCACCTTCTTTCGATTGAAGCCGGGCCATTTGCTGCTGCCGGGTCGGACATATTGCGGGCATCCGACCCTTGCCGAAATCGGCATCCCCACATCCGTGCTCGACGAGATCGCGCCGAAGACGTTCATCAACGAGCCCGGTCTCTGGCATCACGCTCTGCACCTGCCGCAGCTCGGCGGCCACAAATATACACGCGGTCATGCAGTCGTCGTGTCCGGGAGGATGCCGGAAACCGGCGCCGCGCGGCTTGCCGCACGCGGCGCGTTGCGCGCCGGCGCGGGACTGGTGACTGTCGCCTCGCCGCGCGACGCGCTTACTGCGCACGCGGTCTCGCTCACTGCGATAATGGTGCGCGAAGCGAACGGACCGGCCGCTCTGGCGAAGCTGCTCGCCGATCCGCGTAAGAACGGCGTGGTGCTCGGACCTGGGCTGGGCGTCGGCGAGGAGACCTGTGCGCTCGTCGAAATCGCGCTTGCCCCGAGCTGCGGGACAAAGCCGCGCGCGCATGTGCTCGACGCCGACGCATTGACGAGTTTCGCCGGTCACCCGGAGCGGCTCTTTGCTGCTATCCAGGCGAGCGACGGACCGGTCGTGCTGACCCCGCATGAGGGCGAGTTCGCGCGCCTGTTTGGAAGCCTTCGCGAGGGGGCGAAAATCGAGCGGGCGCGCGAAGCGGCGCGTATCTCCGGCGCGACCATCGTGCTCAAGGGCGCGGATACGGTCGTGGCCGATCCCGACGGCCGCGCTGCAATTGCACGCAACGCGCCGGCGTGGCTCGGCACTGCCGGGGCAGGTGATGTCCTCGCCGGCATGATCGGCGGGCTGCTCGCGCAAGGCATGCTTGGCTTCGACGCTGCCGCCGCCGCGGTCTGGATGCATGGTGAGGCAGCAAAGCGCTTCGGGCCCGGGCTCATCTCGGAAGATCTGCCGGAGATGCTGCCGCAGGTGTGGGCGCAACTGATTGCCGACCCGAACGCGATGACGTTTCGAACCTGATCGAAACGATCATGCGGGACTGTGACAAGATTTGAGTGTTTCTCCCGGGCAATCCCGGAGGACACGACATGACCGTCACCTGCTGCATCCGCTACGTACTCGATCCTTACAAGCGTGACCGGTTCGAAGAATACGCGCGTAATTGGCTGATGATCATCCCCGCCTGCGGCGGCGATCTCATAGGTTATTTCATGCCGCACGAGGGCACCGATAATATCGCGCTCGCGCTGATCTCGTTTGAGAGCCTCGCCGCTTACGAGCAATATCGCGCGCGCTTGAAAGTAGATGAAGCCGGCGCTGCCAATTTCCGCCTGGCGCAGGCGGAGCGCTTCATCCTGAGCGAAGAGCGAACGTTTCTTCGGCCTGTTACTGCCGGCTAATCAGAAGAGGAAGGCATGTTCTCAGTCATCTTCATCGTGCAGCCGCACAAAGAAACATTCGACGACTATCTTGAGCATGCAAAAGAGCTCAAGCCAGTCCTCGAATCAATCGACGGCTTCATCGACAATGAGCGTTTCGGATCGAAACGGAAGGAAAGGCGCGTGCTGTCCTTGTCGACGTGGCGTGACGAGAAATCCGTTATCCGTTGGCGCACCGAGACGCGTCATCATCATACACAAGCGCTCGGGCGCTCGGACATTTTTGAGGATTATCATCTGCGGGTCGGCGAAATCAGCGCTGACACGCATCCGCCACATGGCCTCGGCGTTGTTGGACAGAGATTCGATCTCACCGAAACCGGCATTGCCAAGGCGATGACCATCACCGAGATCAACGCAGTTGAGGAAAAGCCCGCGATCGCCGCGGCAGAATTGTCAGGCGCGCTTCGATTGGATGAAGATGCACCCGGGCTTGTCGATCACGAAATCTTCGAGAGCATCTACAATCCGGGTAAGCTGCTTTTACTGCTTGCGTGGAAAGATGCTGCCGATGCGGAAGCATGGGTGCCGGCGGAGACAAGCGGCATTCGCCCACGCCATCGCCACGTTCGAGTCATCCGCGACTATTCGATGCGAGACCGCCGCGAGACGCCGCAATATTATCCGCCGGTGCCGGAGCGCTGAGGCGCTCCCGCGTCGGCAGCTATGACCTCCTCTTTCACGCCGCGGCCTGATACGACTGCGCCTGCATCCGGTTCGAGGCGCCAGAACGCCACGATCGACATTGCCGAGACGGCCGCGACCAGAAGAAAGGCCGGCGTGAAGTCGGCGACCGTCAGTGCTCCGCTGCCGTGCAGTCCTCGCGCGAATTCCAGTCCCGCGGCGCCCACCGATACGCCGACGGAAAGCGAGAGTTGCTGCGCGACCGCGGCAAAACTCGTGGCGCGGCTCATCGCGCGATTGTCGATGTCGGCAAATGCAAGCGCATTAAGCGACGTGAATTGCAGCGAACGGAAAAAACCGCCGGCAAGCAGCACCGCAATGATGAGAAGGTGCGGGGTCGACGGGCGGAAGAATGCGTTCACGCAAAGGAAACCGGTGCAGAGAAGCGTGTTCCAGACGAGCACCTGACGGAAGCCGAGCGTGCGTAAGATCGGCGCGGCGGTCGTTTTCATCAGCATCGCGCCGGCCGCGGCGACAAAGGTGAGCGACCCGGATTCGAAGGGCGTTAGCCCGAATCCCGCTTGGAACAGAAGCGGCAGCAGAAACGGGATCGCACCGATGCCGACGCGGAAGAAGAAGCCGCCGACAATTGCCGCGAAAAACGTCGGCATGCGCAGAAGCCGGAGATCGATGATCGGGAACGGCACCCGTCGCGCATGTAGGATATAAAGTGCGACCAGGACCACGCCGGCTGCAATCAGCACCGCGTTCGCGGCCGGCGAGATGAAGCCCCGCCCAGCAACGGTCAGGCCGAAGATCAGCGCGGCAAGCCCCGTGCCGGATAGCAGAAAGCCGACACGGTCGAGCGGCCAGGGCGCTTCTTCTTTCAGATTCGGGATGAACAAGGTCGCGAGCATGACGCCGATCGCGCCGATCGGTACGTTGATCCAGAAAATCCAGCGCCAGTGAAAGTACGTGGTGATGAAGCCGCCGACCGGCGGCCCGAGCACCGGGCCGAGCAATGCCGGGACGCTGAGATACGTCATCGCACGGACGAGTTCGGCGCGCGGCACACCGCGCACCAGAACGAGGCGCCCGACCGGCACCATCATCGCCCCGCCAATGCCCTGCAGCACGCGCGCGGCAACGAATTCCGGCAGCGTGCTTGAGAGACCGCAGAGGATCGAGCCCAGCGTAAAGCCGACGATGGCGGTCCGGAACACGGTGCGTGCTCCGAAACGGTCCGCCGCCCAGCCGGAGGCCGGAATGAAAATCGCGAGCGACAGCAGATACGAGGTAAGCGCCAGCTTCAGCGCGATCGGATCTTCGCCGAGATCGGCGGCGATCGCCGGCAGCGAGGTCGAGATCACCGTGCCGTCGAGGTTCTCCATGAACAGAGCACAGGCGACGATGAGCGGCGTGAGGATTTGCGGGGGCACGGCTTCTTTGGCGAGGACACAGACGGACCGGGTACAGCCCTTCACAAGGTCTGACTACCCCGAAGACTTTCCTTTTGCCTCCCGTCGCATGCGTGCTATGAGCCGCTGCCAACTCGATTGTGCCGGCCCGCCCGGCGCCGCGGCCGGTTAAGGCCGCCCAGGAGAAAAGCGTTGGCAGACCCCCAAGTTTTGGCAAACCCCATTGCAAACGGCGCGTTTCGCGAAGCGCTTACCTTTGACGATGTCCTGCTGACGCCGGGCCATTCCGAGGTTATGCCGAGTGGCGTCGACATCAAGACACGGCTGACGCGCTCCATCTCGCTCAACATCCCGATCATCTCGTCTGCCATGGACACGGTGACCGAGGCGCGACTCGCCATCGCCATGGCGCAGGCCGGCGGCATCGGCGTCATCCACCGCAATCTCGAGCCCGAGCAACAGGCCGACGAGGTGCGCAAGGTGAAGCGCTACGAAAGCGGGATGGTGGTCGACCCGATCACGATCTTTCCCGACCAGACGCTGGCGGACGCGCTTGCGCTCATGAAGCGGCATGGCATTTCAGGCATTCCCGTCGTCGCGCGGGGCGACAACGGCCGCGCCGGAAAGCTCTGCGGCATCTTGACCAACCGCGACGTGCGCTTCGCTGCCGATCCCCAAGTGCCCGTCTCGGAATTGATGACACGCAAGCTCGTGACCGTGCGCGAGGGCGGCGTCACCGAGGACGACGCGCGCCGGCTGTTGCACCAAAACCGGATCGAAAAACTGCTCGTCGTCGATGAGGACGAGCGCTGCGTTGGTCTTATCACCGTGAAGGACATCGAGAAGGCGACGCTTTATCCCGATGCCTGCAAGGATGCCGAAGGCCGCCTGCGCGTTGCTGCCGCATCGACGGTTGGGGACAAGGGCTATGAGCGTGCGCTGATGCTGATGGATGCCGGCGTCGATTGTATCGTCGTCGACACTGCGCACGGTCACTCGCAATCGGTGCTCGATCAGGTCGGGCGCATCAAGCGTGTCTCCAACAAAGTGGCGATCCTTGCCGGCAACGTCGCGACAGCCGACGGTGCCAAGGCATTGATCGACGCAGGCGCGGATGCAATCAAGGTCGGCATCGGGCCGGGATCGATCTGCACGACGCGCGTTGTTGCCGGCGTCGGCGTGCCGCAGCTCACCGCCATCCTCGATGCAGCGGAGGTGGCGCAGAAGAACGCTGTGCCCGTTATCGGCGATGGCGGCATCAAATATTCCGGCGATCTCGCCAAGGCGATCGCCGCCGGCGCGGACTGCGTGATGATCGGCTCGCTGCTCGCCGGCACGGATGAAAGCCCGGGCGAGGTTTATTTGTATCAAGGCCGCTCGTTCAAGTCCTATCGCGGCATGGGCTCTGTCGGCGCGATGGCGCGCGGCTCGGCCGACCGCTATTTTCAGCAGGACATCAAAGATTCCTTGAAGCTCGTGCCGGAGGGAATCGAAGGCCAGGTGCCGTATCGCGGCCCCGTCGCGCCGATCCTGCATCAGCTCGCCGGAGGGTTGCGCGCGGCAATGGGCTATGTCGGCGCCGAGAACATATCCGAGTTCCAGAAGCGCGCGCGCTTCGTGCGGATTTCCGGCGCGGGCTTGCGCGAGAGTCACGTTCACGACGTGACGATCACGCGCGAAAGCCCGAATTATCCGACGGGCGTGTGAGCCGACTTGCGTGATTTATGTCTATGACAGTGTCCCTTCGTCCTTTTCTTCCCGCCGATCTACCGCGGCTCGCCGCGGTCTTCCGCGCCAGCATCGAGGAATTGACGAGCGAGGATTACAATGAATCGCAACAGGGGGCTTGGGCAGCGCTCGCCGATGAAGACGAGTTCGCCACAAGACTTGCGAGCGATCTGACGCTCGTCGCGCTGTTGCAGGGCGACATTGCGGGTTTCGCCTCGTTGCGCGGGCAAGATCATATCCGCATGCTTTACGTCGATCCGCAGGCGGTAGGGCAGGGCATTGCGACAACGCTCTGCGACGCTCTTGAAAAACTTGCCGCCGCGCGTGGCGCTACGAAACTCAGCGTCGATGCAAGCGACACCGCGCGGAATTTCTTCGAGAAACGCGGCTACCAGTCTCTGCATCGTCAGACCGTCGATTGTTTCGGCGAGTGGCTCGGCAATACGGCAATGGAAAAGCGGCTCGCCGCTAATGATCTGGGCCAAACGCCGCAGACCAGCGCGGTGCATTGATGCCGCGCGAGCGCGTCTACCTCTTCGACACGACGTTGCGCGACGGCGCACAGACGACCGGCGTCGATTTCTCGCTCGACGACAAGCGCCACATCGCCAAATTGCTCGACGAGCTCGGCATCGACTATATCGAAGGCGGCTATCCCGGCGCCAATCCGCTCGATACGAAGTTCTTCGAGAAACGCCCGCAGGTCAAAGCGCGTTTTGCCGCCTTCGGCATGACCAAGCGCGAGGGCCGCTCGGCCGCGAACGATCCGGGCGTCGCGGCGCTGCTCGACGCCGATGCCGACGTGATCACCTTCGTTGCAAAGACGTGGGATTATCATGTGCGCGTCGCGCTCGGCATTTCGCTCGACGAAAATCTTGAAGGCATCAAGCAGTCGATCGCGGCGGCGCATGCGAAAGGCCGCGAGGCGATTCTCGATTGCGAGCATTTTTTCGACGGCTACAAAGCCAATCGGGATTATGCGCTCGAATGCGTCAAGATCGCGCTCGAAGCCGGCGCGCGCTGGATCGTGCTCTGCGACACCAATGGCGGCACGCTGCCGCATGAGATCGAGACGATCGTCGCCGATGTCGCGCGGCATATTCCGGGCGATCGCCTCGGCATTCATACGCATAACGACACAGAGAACGCCGTCGCCAATACGCTTGCGGCAATTCGCGCCGGCGCGCGCCATGTGCAGGGCACATTGAACGGGCTCGGCGAGCGCTGCGGCAACGCCAATCTCGTCTCGCTGATTCCGACACTGCTGCTAAAGCGCGATTACGCGGATCGATTCGAGATCGGCGTCACCCCGGATAAGCTCGCGATGCTGGCGAAAGTCAGCCACACGCTCGACGAGTTGTTGAACCGCGCGCCGGATCGCCACGCGCCCTATGTCGGCGCAAGCGCCTTTGCCACGAAGGCCGGCATTCACGCCTCGGCCGTGTTGAAGGATCCGCGCACCTATGAACACGTGCCGCCGGAAGCGGTGGGCAACCAACGGCAAGTCCTTGTCTCCGATCAGGGCGGCAAATCCAATGTGCTCGCCGAACTGGAACGCCTCGGCATCGCGGTCGACAAAAGCGATCCGCGCATTGCGCGATTGCTCGACGAAGTGAAGGAACGCGAAGCGCTCGGTTATGCCTACGAAGGTGCGGACGCATCCTTCGCGCTGCTGGCACGGCGCGTTCTCGGACAAGTCCCGCATTACTTTGACGTCGAGCGCTTCAGCGTCAACGTCGAGCGCCGTTTCAATGCGGTGGGCGAGCTCGTCTCCGTGTCGGAGGCGATCGTGAAGGTGAAGATCGGCGGCGAAGAGTTGATCTCCGCGGCCGAGGGCAACGGCCCCGTCAATGCGCTCGATCTGGCGCTGCGCAAGGATTTGGGCAAATACCAGAAATATATCGAAGACGTTGAACTGCGCGACTATCGCGTGCGCGTTTTCCAGGGCGGCACGGACGCGGTGACCCGCGTTCTGATCGAATGCGGCGATTCCGAAGGCGGCACCTGGTCGACCGTTGGCGTGTCGGCGAACATCATCGACGCGTCGTTCCAGGCGCTGGTCGATTCCATCACCTACAAGCTGATGAAGTCCGGCGCGACCTAGGCCGCGGCGTCAAAGCCGCGGGTCGAGCCGCGTTCTTTCAACCGGCCGCCGCTCGGCCGCGATCTGCAGCATCGGGATCACGTCCGCGATCTTTTCGGCGACGAGATAGCGCACCTCGAATTCCGGCCGGATGAATCCGTGCTCGCGCATATGGGCAAAGAGCGAGAGGAGTGGTTTCCAGAAGCCGCCGATGTCGGCGATCAGCACCGGCTTCGTATGCCGCTCGAGCTGCACCCAGGTCAGCTGCTCGACAAGCTCCTCGAGCGTGCCGATGCCGCCGGGAAGCGCGATAAACGCATCGGCGCGCTCGAACATAAGGCGCTTGCGCGTATGCATGTCCGGCACCACGACAAGGTCCTGCGCGCTCTTCAGCATCAGCTCGCGATTTTTGAGAAATTCGGGAATGATGCCGGTGACGGAGCCGCCATTGTCGATGACGGAGCGCGCCACCGCGCCCATGAGCCCGTTCGAGCCGCCGCCATAGACGAGCCGCATCCCGGCATGCGCCAGGCATTCGCCGAGTTCAGCTGCGGCTGCGACGTAAGTCGGATCGACGGCGTCGGCCGAGCCGCAATAGACGCAGACGCTCCGAATCGTTTGGACCTCGGTTCTGACGACCTGATTCATCGCCGCCTACATGAACCGCAGGGCATATAACGGCAAGGCCGCCGGGAAATGCGAAGCCGGCAGATGCAGATAGAGTGATGGCGGCGCGCCGTTCGTTGCGTTAGATTTGGGCAGGAAATCCCTGAGTCATGACACCTTTTGCGGTTCGCATCATTTTAGGTTCGCTCATCACTCTCGCGGCTGCGAGCGGCGCCTTCATCTATTTCCGCGCGGCGGAAAAGCCGCCCGCCGTCGCGGCCCTGCCATCCGTACGACCCGAAGCGATCGTCCCCGCACCTTCGGTACCGCCCGCACCGCCACAATCCATCGCGGCGTTGCCGCCGGCGCCTCCGGCCGAAGCGAACACGCCGGCGACGCGTCCGAAGCCGCCGGAATTCGACATCGTGCGCGTCGCGCCGAATGGCGAGACTGTCGTGGCCGGCCGCGCGCCCGGTGCCGCTCGGGTCGAGCTCCTGGACCAGGGTAAAGTCATCGCCGGCGAAAAGGTCGATCAAAACGGACACTTCGTGCTGCTTCCGCCACCGCTCTCAAACGGCGACCATTTGCTTGCCCTGCAGATCACGCCGGACGGGCAAGCGCCGGTTGCCTCTACGCAGAGCGTCGCGGTTGCGGTTCGGCCGGGAACGGGTCCCTTGGTGACGCTGGCCGAGCCGGGCAAGCCCAGCGTCGTTTTGTCCACGCCCGGTTCCGCGCCATCTGCGACAGTTCCGGGCACAGCGGCGACCCCTGCCGCGCCGCCGTCAGCGACATCGCCGAGCGGCCAAGTGATGATCCAGACGGCTGAGGTCGAGGCGGGCGGCCGCTTCCTCGCGACCGGTACGGCGCCGGCCGGCTCCACCGTTCGCCTCTATCTCAACGGCAGCCATGTTGCCGATGCGGCAACCGCGAGCGACGGCAAATGGTCCCTCACCATCAACAGAGGCGTGAGCGGCGGCAAATATGCGCTGCGCGCCGATGCGGTCGGCGCGCAGGGCAGAGTGCTCTCCCGGGCCGAGGTTCCCTTCGATGCGCCCGCAGCAATAGCGGCGGCTAAGCCGGCTCCGCCGCCCGAGGTGGCGACTGCGCCTCAGCCGGCCGCTACCCCGTTAGGCGTGCAGGTGGGAAAACCGCCGGCCGCCGGCAGCCAGATCGCCACTGCCTCCGCCCCGCCACCCCCCTCATCGCTAGGCCCGAATGAAGGGGCTGCGCGGAACGCGCCCTCGACGGCGCCCGCAGGCGTGGCGCCCGATCACACCGGAACCTCTGGCGCTCAGGAGAACCAAGCGGCCAACCCGATCGTCCCCGCGGTGTCGACTGCGACGGTCGCGCGTGGCGACAGTCTCTGGCGGATCAGCCGCCTGCGCTTGGGCCGCGGTATGCGCTACACGATGATCTACGAGGCGAATTCCAGTCAGATCCGCAATCCCAACTTGATTTATTCGGGCCAGGTGCTCGTTCTGCCCGGCAACTGATCTAAAGCGCGGTGACGCGGCGAAGCGTCGTCGCGCGGGCGCTGCGGTTTTGCGCGCTCAACCCATATAGGACTTCCGCTCTGTCCCCGATCCTCCGCATATGAAACATCTGGCACCTCCCGATTCTCCACGCGCGCCGACGCCGCGCGTGGACAAGGACACGCTCGGCGACGCGTCGCTCACGCGCACGTTCCGGCATTTGTGGCCGTATATTTGGCCACACGAGCGCGCCGATCTGCGCACGCGCATATTTCTCGCCGTCGTTCTGCTGCTCGCGGCAAAACTGGTCACGATCGCGATTCCTTACGCGTTCAAATGGGCGACGGATGCGCTCACCGGCGAGCAGGGCAGGGATGCTGCGCTGCCGGCTCTGCTCGCCGGTCCGATTGCGCTGACGCTTCTTTATGGCGCGCTACGCGTCATCATGGCTTTTCTCACGCAACTACGCGACGGCCTGTTCGCGGCGGTGGCGATGAACGCGGTGCGACGTCTCGCCAATGATGTGTTCATCCACATGCATCGTCTGTCCTTGCGATTTCATCTCGAGCGCAAAACCGGCGGTTTGACGCGCATTCTCGAGCGCGGGCGCAATGCGATCGAGACGATCGTGCGTCTGGTCATGCTGACCGGGGTTCCGACGCTCGTCGAGTTCCTGCTGATCCTCGGCGTATTTCTGTTCCAGTTCGACTGGCGCTACGCGTTGGCGACAATGGTCATGATCGTCGCTTACATGGTGTTCACTACGATCGCGACGAACTGGCGTATCACCATCCGCCGCTCGATGAACGAGAGCGACGTCGATGCCAATACGAAGGCGATCGACAGTCTCTTGAACTATGAGACCGTGAAGTATTTCAATGCCGAGGCACGAGAGGCGGCGCGTTACGACAAGTCGATGGAGCGCTACGAGCATCTGAGCGTCAAGACATATACGTCGCTTGCCGTGCTCAATGCGGGGCAGGCAGTGATCTTCACGCTCGGCCTCACCGCGGTGATGATCATGTGCGTCGCCGGTATTCACAACGGCACGAACACAATCGGTGATTTTGTCCTGATCAACGCGATGATGATCCAGCTCTACCAGCCTTTGAACTTCATGGGCATGTTCTATCGCGAAGTGAAGCAGGCGGTGATAGACATCGAAAAGATGTTCGAAGTGCTCGCGCATAATCCCGAGATACAGGACCGCGCAGGCGCGCTGCCGCTCCTCGTCACCGAGGGCCATGTGCGATTTGACGACGTCTGGTTTGCTTACGATCCGGTGCGCTCGATCCTACGCGGCGTCAGCTTCGATGTGCCGCCGGGGCGCACCGTTGCGATCGTCGGACCGTCGGGCGCCGGCAAGTCGACCATTTCCAGGCTGATCTTCCGCTTCTACGAGCCGCAGGCCGGGGCGATTTCGATCGACGGACAAGACATCAGGGATGTCACGCAGGATTCGTTGCGTACGCAGATCGGCATGGTCCCGCAAGACACGGTGCTGTTTAACGATTCGATCGGCTACAACATCCGCTATGGCCGCTGGAAAGCGGGCGAGAGCGAGATCGAAGACGCGGCGCGCATGGCGCAGATCGACGCTTTCCTCGGCATCGTGCCGGGCGGCTTCAATGCGCAGGTCGGCGAGCGCGGGCTGAAACTGTCCGGTGGCGAGAAGCAGCGCGTCGCGATTGCGCGCACGATGCTGAAGGCGCCGCCCATCTTGGTGCTCGACGAGGCGACCTCGGCGCTCGATACGTTTACCGAGCGCGAGATCCAGGCGGCGCTCGATCGCATTTCCAAGGGGCGCACGACCATCGTGATTGCGCATCGGCTGTCGACCGTGGTCGATGCCGATGAGATTCTGGTACTCGACAAAGGCGTGATCGTCGAGCGCGGCACGCACCTGTCGCTACTCGATGCGGGCGGCGTCTACGCCGCGATGTGGAACCGCCAGCGCGAGGTCGACGAGGCGGAGGCGAAATTGCGCCGCGCCGCGGAAGAGGAGCCTGTCGCCGCGAAGATCAAACTCGATCCGTCGGCAGAACAGCCGGAAGATCAGGACGAGAAAGAGCTGTTACCGCGATAGTCTTGTAAATCCGTCGTCACTCCAGCCCTCGCTCCCGACGCCGTGATGAACGAAGAGCAGTCCTTCCGGATCGTAGCGATCCTTGGTCGCAAGCAGGCGCGGATAATTCGCGCCCCAGAAGGATTGTTGCCAATCATTCTCGAAGAAATTGCTTTCAGAGACATACGACCCGGCATTCGCAACAAGCGTCGTCAGCTCCTTCATCGCCTGACCGATGGCATCTGCGCGCCGGTGCGCGTCGGTGATGTCCGGCTCATGACCGGCAATGCCGAGAACACTCGGCCCTTGTCCGCCGGCGATGATAGCCAACGCGAAAGCGCCGCAAACGGCTGGGTTCATTGCGGTCTCGCGCGCGGCGGTAATCACTTCGGCAGGCGCGCCGGCGAGACCTTTATTGAAATGCAGTTCAACCGCCCAATGGCGCGTCGCCACGAAGAATGCATCGCAGAGGCGCTCGCGTTGATCGTCGCGCAGGAAAGATTCGGGAAGCCAAGCCGATTGAAGGCCGTGCAGCACTTGTCCGGATTGCGGCGCGTCTCCGGCCCACACGATATTTCCCTCGGGTGCGCCCGGTCGACCGTCGGCGACAACGATGCCAGGCACCGTCTTCAAGACAGCGGGATTCCAGAAGTGCTGTGCCGGCACGGCAACAATGACAGGCTTTTCGACGAGCGTGAACTCCTGCGGTGAGGCTCCGATCCAGTCGAAGAAGGGCTGCCATACCGCTATCGCTTGCGCTTGATCGAGGCCCTGAAAGACCATGCGTATAGTCAAAATGTTGTTCGATCGCAAAACGATCTGCTCGCCCCAATGCGCATTGAACAAGCTGTCGCGATAGAATGTCATCACTCGCGTGATCAGCCGTCGATAGGCATCATCGGAGCCGGCCTTGATCGTCGCGTTCACCGCGCCGAAAAAGTTCGGCAGGTCGTGCGTCTTCAGCGTGAGTTTCGTCACCACGCCAAAAGTGCCGCCGCCTCCGCCTTTGATGGCCCAGAAGAGATCTGAGTTTGTGCAGGCATTGGCGATACGAATGACGCCGTCCGCCGTGACGATCTCGGCTTGCAACAGGCTCGCAGCGGCCAAGCCGTATTTTTTTGAGAAGCTGCCAAAACCGCCACCTTGAATAAGACCGGCGACGCCGACTGTCAGGCAGCCGCCACCTTGCACATACCGGCCGCCCGTCACGGCAACCGCATTGTAAGCCTGGCCCCACAGCGCACCCGCTTCGATTGTGACGGCGGGCTGCGGAGCGCCGTTGCACCCTTCTGCGATGAAACCGTCGTGTAGCGTGATCGCATTCATCTTGCGCGTCCACACGAGCAGCGAATCGGCAGAATTGGATGCGCCTTGATAGCTATGCCCACCACCTTTCACGACGACGCGCAAATTGTGAATGCGCGCGAAGTTTACCGCAGCCGCAACATCCTGCGCCGTGCGTGCTGCAACGGCATATGCGCTCGGTTGCGACGTCCACGCGCCAACCCAGCCGAGATTTTCGGTAAGCGCAACATCATCGCCGATTGCGTATGGATTTTTGAGTAACCTGAATACCCCCTCACACGCCGCGTTTTGCGGATTGTCGAGACAGGCCGCCAGTGACGACTGCACCCGGACGAGCGCGCCGCTGACGTCACGATTGAGCTGCTCCCATATGGCCTCCGTGGGCCACGCGGCATCGCCGGGCCGCACGCGTGTGGAGGGACGCGATGGCGCGGAAATTTGCGCATGTGCCTGCAGCGGCATTGCGGAGAATGCTCGGTCGCCGCGAGGGCCTTGAGCGAATCACGCCGGTTCATCGCATCCGCTCGTGTCAGAATCCCGCTCCATATCTCACGATCGTCTCCTTCATTTCGCGCGCGACCGCGTCGGGATCGTTGCCGGCTTTCTTCACCGCGTCCGCCCAATTCTGCTTGAGCGGCTCGACCGTCTTCTGCCATAGCGAAAGCTGTTCCGGCGTCAGCGTCGAAACTTGATGGCCGGGCGCCGCTTTCATCTTGTCGCGGCCCGCGGCTTCGAAATCGATCCATGGACCGACGAGCTTCACGGCCCAGTCGGTCGTACAATGATCGTCGATTACCTTTTTCTGTGCCGGCGACATCGCCTCATATTTCGCTTTGTTGATGTTGTAGGTCGCGAGCGTCGTGTAGAGCGGCACGTCGAGATGGTATTTCACCACTTTGTCGATGCCGAAGAGAAAGATCGAGCCCCAGGGAAACGCGATCGCATCGGCGACGCCGCGTTCCAGCATGTCGCGCGATTCCGGCGCCGAGGCCTGCACGTTGGTGCCCCCAAGCATCGTCACCATCTGCCCGATCGTGCTTTGCGCCGGACGCACCTTGGTGCCGCGAATATCGTCCGGCACGACGATCTTCTTGCGCGAGTGGAACGTGCCGGGATCATGGATAAAGGCGAAGCAATAATGCGTGTCCTTCATTTCGGCCGGAGCGTATTTGCGATACCAGGCATCGAGCGCGGCCGTACCTTTGCGGCCATCGGTGAATGTGAACGGGATCTGGCCGAGCGCGATGATTGGGAAACGGCCGGGTTGATAACCGGGATTGACGTAGGTGATGTCGGCGAGCCCATCGCGTGCCATATCATAATGATCGAAAGCTTTGCCGAGCTGCTCGGAGGGGAATACGGTCAATTTGATCGTGCCGCCGGACTGCTTCTCGATGTCGGCGGCCCATTCCCTGGTTGAGACGGCGATCGGATGCGACGGCGGGACCCAGAGCGACACCTTTAACTCGATCTGCTTGTCCTGCGCCGCGAGCGGTGCGGTGAAGCAGATGCAGATTGCTGCCGCAAGTAGCGATCGTCTCATTTATTTCCTCCGAGCGGGGCAGCGAATTGCGTCATGACAGGCACTGGCAATCCATTTAGAAAGCGCCTCGAGGAGGAGCGCAAGTGAATCTCCGGCCGAGTTTCGAAGTCCCCACTGTCACTGACAAGCGTCCGGCCTATGTCGCTTATGCCGCGCATGCGCTGCATGACGGCTTCACCGATCTCATGTACGTGCTGTTGCCGCTGTTCCAGGCGGAGTTCGCGCTGGCCTATGCGCAGACGGGTCTACTGCGCTCGATCTATGCGGGCGGGATGGCTTTGTTCCAGGTCCCCGCGGGCCATCTTGCCGGCCGTTTCGGCAATCGCACAATATTGGCGCTCGGCACGGGGCTTGCCGCGTGCGGTTATTTGCTGGCCGGTGTCAGCGCAGGATTCGCGGTGCTCGTGATCGCGCTCGCCGTGCTCGGTCTCGGTTTGTCGACGCAGCATCCAATCGGATCGGAGCTTGTCGCCGAAACCTATGAAGGCGCCGCGTCGCGGAAAGCGATCGGCACCTACAATTTCGCCGGCGATATCGGCAAGATGATTTTTCCCGCCGCCATCGCGCTGCTCCTGTTGTTCTCGTCTTGGCGCGGCGCCGCGCTGAGCGTCGGGATTTTTGGACTGCTGGCAGCGATGGCGATCTTTGTCGCGCTCGCGCCGGCTGCTCATCGCGGCGCTCATCATGCGGATTCTGAGGCACAGAAATCCTACACGCAACCGACAACCGCCATTCCCTCTCGCGCGAACTTCGTGACGCTCTTGTCCATTGGCGTCATCGACAGCGCGACGCGCATGGGTTTTCTCACCTTCCTGCCGTTTCTGTTGCAGCAGAAAGGTGCAAGCGTGCAGAGCGTGGGTTTTGCACTGACGCTTGTCTTCGCCGGCGGCGCGGTCGGCAAATTCGTGTGCGGCCATCTCGGCGCGCGGCTCGGGACGATCCCGACGGTGTTCCTCACAGAGGGACTGACGGCGCTCTGCGTGCTTTTATTGATTCCGCTGCCGCTCGTCCCCGCATTCCTGCTTCTGCCGGTCCTCGGCATCATGCTCAACGGTACGTCGTCGGTGCTTTATGGCAGCGTTCCGGAACTCGTGTCTGCAGAGGACCGGCGCCGCGCTTTCGCGATTTTCTATACCGGTACGATCGGCTCGGGCGCGGTCTCGCCGCTCATCTACGGATTGTTCAGCGACGCGCTTGGCATCCCCAGCATGATGGGCATCGTCGCCGGCGTGGTACTGCTTACGCTGCCGCTTGCCTGGAAGCTGCGCAGCGCTTGGTCCAGCGCGGCGCAGCAATCCGCTGCTATGTCGTAATCTCGCTGCTTACGATCGCGAGCTTCTGCTCCAGGCCTAGTTGAACTGCCCAGTGCCGTAACCTCCGGGACTCGGCGCGGTGCCGGCGCCTGTTCCAAAGGTCGTTATATAGGTGCCAAAGCCGGTGATGTGTGGATTAAGTCCGTTCCAAAACCAGATCGTCAAGCTCGGCTTACCGCCGGTCGACGTCGGATTGGTCTCCAGAAACACAGTAGCGTTGCTCACTATGTTCCCTCCGGCGATGCGCACGAGCGTCGGGCATGCCCCCGATGTGAGACACGCATTGTTAGTGTCGTAGAAGCTACCACCACTGTTAAATGGAACGCCGGCGCCAATTGTCTGAAGGCCTGTTATGTTGCCAATGAACGAAACATTGTAGAGGTTGGCATGTGTGCTATTGACGGTCATTCCGGTCCCTAACGCCGTCAAGCCAACATTTTCCACATCCAACGTGCCGCTATTCAACTGAATGCCGGTGTTGCCGCCCAATTTGAAACCGTTGATCTGATACGGATAACAACGAGGTTGCCTGTTCCCGCATTGATGGTGACGCCAATGCCTCCCGCAGGAGCCCCAACGGTTGCGCCATCGACGCCGATGATGCTCAGAGCCTTGGTGATCGTCACAGGCCCGTAACCGGAAGCGTCCATCGCGACGATTTCCCCGGAAGGATCGGTTACCGTGATCGCCTGCGCGAATGTGCGGCAGGGTGCCGTCGGCTGGCAGCTCGTCGCCGTATTGGCGTCGTTCCCATTGTTGCTAACAAATGTGCGCAACGTCGCCTGCGCGGAATGCGTGAGCGCAAATGTCACCACCGTTGCACAGACGGCGTTCCGTAGTAGCGCACCATATTTCATGATTATCCCCCACCCTTCGGATTAAGCTCGATTTGGTGCAATCCCTTTGCCGACAATAGATTACACCCTACCCAAACAGCGGGGACTAAAGCATAAAAGCTTTCGCCGGCAAATCCCGAACGGCCCAGGCTTCCCGTGACTTCGCCGGATTTTAGTGCGAAGAACCGCGGCCCGAAACCAGGAGGTCTCGCGGAAGTCCCGATGTCGATGTACCAGTCCGTCCGCAAGCAGATCGTGCCCATCCATCCAGAGGGCTATATTTTCATCGCCATCTTCGCCGCCGTGGCGATTTTCTTGGGGTGGCTCTGGAGCCCGCTCGGCTGGCTCGGTGCGATCCTAACCTGTTGGTGCGCCTATTTCTTTCGCGATCCACCGCGCGTCACGCCGCTGCGCGATGGGCTCATCGTCTCGCCCGCCGACGGTTATGTGAGCTCGGTCGGCCGTTTCATGCCGCCGCCCGAGCTCGGCCTCGGGGCCGAGCCGCGCCAGCGCGTCTCCGTCTTTATGTCGGTCTTCGATTGTCATGTGAACCGCTCACCCGTTGCCGGCCTCATCCGCCGCATCGCCTATAAGCCCGGCCTTTTCATCAACGCCGATCTCGACAAGGCGAGTGAGGACAATGAACGCAACTCTCTGTTGATCGAGGCGCCGAGCGGCACTTACGGCATCGTGCAGATTGCTGGTCTCGTGGCGCGGCGAATCGTGCCGTTCGTGCACGAAGGCGATACGATCGCTGCAGGCGAACGCATCGGCTTGATCCGTTTCGGCTCGCGAGTCGATGTTTACATGCCAGAAGATACGAGCGTGCTCGTCGCGCTCGGCAGCAAGGCAATTGCAGGCGAGACGATCCTTGCCGAAATCGGCACGCCGAATACGCCACTCGCTTTCAGAGTCATCTGAATGGATGGTTACGAGTCCGATGCGGAGAATGAGTTTGTCGATGGCGCACCGCCCGCGCCTGTGCTGCGGCGGCGGCGCTTTCAGCGAATTCCGCTGCGCGTGCTCTTACCGAACCTCGTCACGCTGCTCGCGCTTGCGCTCGGGCTGACGGCAATTCGCTTCGCAATCGAAGGCCGGTTCGAGAATTCCATTTACGCCATTATCGCTGCAGCAATCCTTGACGGGCTCGATGGCCGCATTGCACGTGTCCTGAAAGGGACGTCGCGCTTCGGCGCGGAACTCGACTCGCTCGCCGATTTCGTCGATTTCGGCGTCGCGCCGGCGCTCATCCTCTATCTCTGGAGCCTGCACGAAAATCGTGGCTTCGGCTGGCTCGCGGCGATGATTTTCGCAATCGCCTGCGCGCTGCGGCTCGCGCGCTTCAATGTCAGCCTCGACGAGCCCGGCCGCCCGGCCTGGCAGGCGCGCTATTTCGTCGGCATGCCGGCGCCGGCGGGGGCCTGCGTCGTCCTGCTGCCGCTTTACTTGCACTATTCGGTTCTGGGCTGGCCGGCGGCGGGCGAATATATCCCGCTCGAGATTGCCTTCGTGCTCGTCATTGCGTTCCTGATGGCGAGCCGCGTGCCGCATTATTCCGGAAAAAGCACGGACCGTGTGCCGCGCGAATATTTTGCTTTGCTTCTGTTCGCTGTCGCTTTTGTCGTTTTGATGCTTGCGACGTATCCGATGGAAATGCTCGCCATCCTGACCTTCATCTATTTGGCAGTCATTCCACTTAGTGCTTACGGCTACAACAGACGCGCCACTGCAGGCGCCGTCGCAACAAAGCCGGGCTCAGGCCCGCCGCCTCCGCCGCCGTGACATCGATTTCGGCGCTTTCAGCCGCCGATGATTGACGCGCACCAACGGGCGCGCGGATCGGCTCTTCAGCGCCGCACGAGACTGATCATCTCCTGATGCGCCTGTTGCTGTCGTAGCGACCGGCGGCGCCGGCTCAGCGGCCGCCGCTTGCGGCGGCACGTCGACAGGGCGAGCCGGTGCAGGCAGCGCGCCCTCGATCCAGCTTTTGACCTCCGCCGCCAGCGGGAGACCCGCCTGCGCAAGCGAGCGCGTGACGTCCGGCAGCTTCCGGGCGACGTCGGTTGCGGCTTTCGCCTGCGCCTGCATGAATTCGAGCCACAGGCGGGCCGCTTTTGCGTTGAGGTCTTCGAGGTCGCTCATTCCGCATTCCTTCGGCAGTTCACAAACGCATGGTTCTCGACTAGGGTCCGCGCCAATTCGGCGGGCCGGCGGCGGGCCGCGAAACAAGGGTCAAAATGGCGAAAGAAGAACTTCTGGAATTTCCCGGCACGGTGACGGAACTTCTGCCAAACGCAACGTTCCGCGTACAGCTCGAAAACGACCACGAAATCATTGCTCACACAGCCGGAAAAATGCGTAAGAATCGCATTCGCGTGCTGACTGGCGACAAGGTGCTCGTCGAGATGACACCTTACGACCTGACCAAGGGTCGCATAACCTACCGGTTCAAATGAGTCTCCTCTGCACGGAACGATGACGAGCGACGCGACGGCTTCGCGGCCGAAACTGGTGCTCGCCTCGGCTTCGCCGCGGCGTTTGCAGCTTCTGCAGCAGGTCGGCATCGAACCTGACGCGCTGATGCCCGCCGACATCGACGAGACGCCGCTCAAGAACGAGCTGCCGCGTTCGCTCGCAGTGCGTCTCGCCGCCGAGAAAGCCAAGAACGCGCTCAAGATCGTCGATACACGGCCGGAGCTTTCGGGCTCGTTCCTTCTCTCCGCCGACACGGTCGTCGCGGTCGGCCGCCGCATCCTGCCGAAACCGGAGATCCGCGAAGAGGCGGTCGAATGTCTGCGGCTTCTCTCAGGGCGGCAGCACCGCGTCTATACGGGCCTGACGATGATTTCGCCGCGAACCGGCGAGCGCCAGCGGGTCGTTGAGACGCGGGTGCGGTTTAAGCGGCTCTCCAGCCAGGAAATCGAATCATATATCGCCAGCGGCGAGTGGCGCGGCAAAGCCGGCGGCTACGCCATCCAGGGTCTTGCGGGCTCGTTCGTCGTGCGGCTTGTTGGCTCCTATTCTTCGGTCGTCGGCCTGCCGGTCTATGAGGCGATGATGCTGCTTGCAGGAGAAGGATTTCCCATCCATTTCTCCTGGAAGCATGCCGCCTGACGCATCCATTCCGCAAACCGCGCAACGTCCTGCCTGTCCGATTTGCGGCAAGCCGGCAGAGGCGGACTATAGCCCGTTCTGCTCGAAGCGCTGTGCCGACATCGATTTGAACCGCTGGCTCGGCGGCGTGTATGCGATTCCAGCTGGCGGCGCCGATGAGGACGAAGACGGCGAGGCACCGCAGCAAAGCGGGCGCTAAGAGGTTCGGGGAGGGGGCTTTGCGATGATCGTCGTTCATCACTTGAACAATTCGCGCTCGCAACGCGTGCTGTGGCTGCTCGAAGAACTGGGCGTGCCTTACGAAATCAAGCACTACCAGCGCGACAAGAAGACGATGCTGGCGCCGCCGGAATTGCGGGCCGTGCATCCGCTCGGCAAATCGCCTGTCGTGACGGACAACGGCAAGACGATCGCCGAATCCGGCGCGATCGTCGAATATCTCGTCGACACATACGGACAGGGCAAGTTGAAGCCGCCGGCCGGCACGAACGATGCACTGCGCTACACATATTGGCTGCACTTTGCCGAGGGCTCGGCGATGCCGCCGTTCCTGATCAAGCTGATCTTCGACACGATGGAGAAGCGCAAGATGCCGTTCTTCATCAAGCCGGTGGTGAAAGGCATTGCCGGTCAGGTGCGCAAGGGCTTTCTCGATCGGCAAATCAGCTCGATCCTCGATTTCATGGAGAGCGAGCTCGCCAAGCATGAATGGTTCACCGGCAACGAGTTTACCGCTGCCGACATCCAGATGAGTTTTCCCTGCGAGATTGCCGCCATGCGCGGCGGCTCCAATCAAAGCCGGCCGAAACTCGCGGCCTTTGTCGAACGTATCCACGCGCGCCCGGCCTACAAGCGCGCGCTGGAAAAAGGCGGGCCGTACGAGTTGATGAAGTGAATACAACGCGCGCGCTTGTCGCGCGCAATGACGCCGGTGCGTCGGCGATACTCAACTCCGCTGCCCGGCACTCCCTTCCTTGCCGTTGCCGCGCTGCTCGGCGGGTTTTTCGGAACTGCTGAGATTATGCGCTGTCGTCACCAGCGCGATGTGCGAGAAGGCTTGCGGGAAATTGCCGACTTGCCGCTTCTTGTCGACATCGTATTCCTCGGCAAGCAGGCCTAGATCATTGCGGATCGCAAGCAGCCGCTCGAACAATGTGCGTGCTTCCGTCTTGCGCCCGAGCATCATGTAGCAGTCGGCGAGCCAGTACGAGCAGGCGAGGAATGCGCCTTCGCCGTGCGCGAGGCCCGTCTCGATCTCGGCCGGATCGTGACGCATCACGAACCCATCTTGCATCAGGCGCTTCTCGACAGCTTCGATCGTGCCGCGCACGCGTGGATCTTCGATCGGCAGGAAACCTGTCGACGGGATGAGCAGAAGACTCGCGTCGAGCCATTTCGATCCATAGGACTGGACAAAACTTTTCAGTTGCTTGTCGAAGCCTTTCTCGCAGACATCTTCGTGGATGCACTTGCATATGTCGCGCCAGTAATCCGCGGGACCTTCGAAGCCGAAATCCTCGACGCTTTTCACGGCGCGGTCGAAAGCGACCCAAGCCATCACCTTGGAATAAACGAAATGGCGCGGCTCGCCGCGCGATTCCCAGATGCCGCGATCGGGCTCGTCCCAAATCGCGGCGAGGTGATCGAGCAGTTTGCATTGCAAAGCCCAACTGTCTTTGCTCACGGGCAATCCGCCCTTGAGCGCTTGATAGAGCGTGTCGATGACTTCACCATAGACGTCGAGCTGCAATTGTCCGTGCGCGCCGTTGCCGATGCGCACCGGAGCGCTGTTCTCGTATCCGGGAAGCCACTCGAGCTCGAATTCGGTGAGACGCCGCTCGCCGGCAAGGCCGTACATGATCTGCGTCTGATCGGGCGAGCCGGCCACCGCGCGCAAAAGCCAGTCGCGCCAGGCTTTGGCTTCGTCATAGAAGCCGGCATTCATGAATGCGAGCAGCGTCAGCGTCGCGTCGCGCAGCCAACAAAAGCGGTAGTCCCAATTGCGCCCACCGCCGAGCGTTTCCGGCAGCGACGTCGTCGGCGCCGCGACAATGCCGCCGGTCGCCTCATAGGTGAGCGCTTTCAGCGTGATGAGCGAGCGCTGAACCGTCGCAGACCATTCTCCAGCCTCGCGGCATAGCGATGACCATTCGCGCCAGAATGCTTCGGTCGTGTCCAACGCGACTTCCGGATCGATCGGATGCGGATCGGGCAAATGCGAGGGACCGTACGTCAGGGTGAACAGATGAACCTCGCCTTCTTCGATATCAAAATCGCCGACCGTCTTCATGTCTTCGCCGCGCAAAGGGACGCGCGTGCGAAGCACGATCTTTTCCGGGCCGGCGACTGCCCGCAATGTGATCTCGCTGCGCTTCGTCACCCAGGGCACGAGCGCGCCGTAGCCGAAGCGCATGACGAGCTCGGTTCGCATGGCAAGGCAACCACGAATGCCCTTGATGATGCGCACGACATGCGAAGCATCTTCATGCGGCGGCATGAACTCGATGAGCAGCGCCTCGCCGTCTTCCGTTTCGATCTTCGTTTCGAGGACAAGCGTGCCGTCGCGGTAGTTGCGCGAGTATTTCGCGGATTCATCCTTCGCTGCGATCAGCCACCGGCCGTGGTCAGGCGTGCCGAGCAGGGCCGCAAAACAGGCATCGGAATCGAAGCGCGGCCAGCAGAGCCAATCGATCGAGCCTCGCCGGTCGACGAGGGCGGCGGTCTGCAGGTCGCCGATAAGGGCATAGTCTTCAATCCTGGCGGCCATGGTGCTCCCTAAGCTCTGGCGCGTGCGGACGGGAACGAAGCTTCCACGGCTCGGGTTCATGGCCAGTCATGATTATGGATTATGCCCGTGCCCGCGCCGGCATGGTCGAGCACCAGATCGCGCGCCGCGGGGTTCGCGATCCGTTGGTCCTCGAGGCGATGGGCCGCATCCCGCGCGAGGCCTTCGTCCTGCCTGGCTGGGAGGAAGAGGCCTACGAAGACCAGCCGCTGCCGATCGCCGACCGCCAGACCATCTCCCAGCCCTTTATCGTCGCCTACATGATCGAGGCGGCGGAGCTGCGGCCGGGCGACCGGGCGCTCGAGATCGGCACCGGGTCCGGCTATGCCGCAGCGGTCATGGCTACGATCGCGGCGCAGGTCTACACGATCGAGCGCCATCCCGGGCTCGCGGACACGGCGCGGCGGCGGCTGCTGGAGCTCGGCGTCAACAATGTCGAGATTCGCGTCGGTGACGGTACGCTCGGCTGGTCAGAGGCGCAGCCATTCGACACGATCATCGTGACGGCCGGCGGGCCCAAAGTCCCGACAGATTTACGCGAGCAACTGGCGATCGGCGGGCGGCTGGTGATCCCTGTAGGCGAATCCCAGCACCGTCAAAGCCTCATCAGGGTCGTTCGGGAAGATCGGGCGGACTATCGTGAGGAAGAGCTCGCCGATGTCGCTTTCGTTCCGCTGATCGGCGAAGGCGGCTGGAACGCCGCGTAACCCGGCCTCAGGCGGAGCGGACCTCGTCGAAGAAGCTCGACACGCGGCCCGACAAATCCGCCGCTTTGCTGGAGAGCTGACCGGAGGCGGCGATCAGACTGTTGGCGCATTGCGACAATGCGTTGATCGCGTCTTCGAGCCCATTGATGTCGGCGACGGATTGCTCGCTTTGCGTTTGCGAGAAGTCGACATGCTGTAGGATCGTTTGCGTCGCTTGTTCCTGCTGGGTCACGGCCTCCGAAATCGCCTGCGTCGCCGGCACGATCGTTGCCATTTGCCCGGCCGCATGTGCGAGCGCTTCGGCGGCCTGCCTGGTTTGGTCTTGCGTGACGCTCACCCAGTGCGAAATCTGCTCGGTTGCACGTTCGGTTTCCGCGGCGAGCTTCTTCACTTCCGCGGCAACAACGACGAATCCGCCGCCGGCGCGTCCGGCGCGTGCCGCCTCGATCGTCGCGTTCAAGGCAAGAAGATTGGTCTGCGAGGCGATGCCATTGACCATTTCGACGAGCGCGCCGATTTTTTCCGCCGTGCCGGAAAGATCGGCAATCGTCGTTTCCGACTTGTTGAGTGCGCCGAGCGCTGCGGTGAGGCGCTGCCGGCTATCCTCGGCACGATGGCTGATCTGGTGACTTGCCGACATCAGAGACGTGAGCTCGGTTGCCGTCTGCGCGACGCTTTCGGAACTGCTCAGAGCGGCGCGAACCGCGTGCGTGCCGCGATGTTGGGTCGCTTCGATGACGCCGTTCAGATCGCTTGAGGTCGACTTGAATGTATTGGCAGCCTCGCCGAGCGATTTCAAAACATGATCGATGGACGAGCCGATCTGGCCGATTGCTTTTTCGATGGCGTCACGCCGCGCGGATGCGAGTTTCATCAGATCGGCCGCCTCAAGCGACGACATCGTCGCGGTGTCGAATGCAAGGCACCGGGTGACCAGGCGATATTGTTCGACCGCGCGGCGCTTTTGCCATGGACGCGCATTGGCAATGCTGTCGCAGAGCAACCATGAAATGATGTGGCAGAAGAACATGTGCGAGCGAAGGCTGGTGCCCGCCTGCTCGTGTGCTTTCGCGAGCCGGCTTGCGCTCTGGAAATAACTGTCGTCGAAACTTCCTTCGAACAGCAATTTGATATGCACTTGAGCGATGTCGAATAGATCGCTGCTATGCTTCTGCACAATTCCCGCAAGACCGGGGACGGGCGCATGCAGTTCGAAAAATTTATCGACTGCGCGTGGCAATAGATCATGGATAAGTGGCCGCAGCGTACGAATTTCATCCCCGCGCCCGTCGAGGTCGTAGAGCGCAAGCCGGTCGCTGAGCGAGATGATCGGTGTCATAAGACGCGTCATGACTCGCAACTATGAAGCGCCAAGGTTTACGCGGCGTTATCTATACGGGCGGCTGCCGGAGGCGCGGCGGCGTGCCGGCGCGTGATTCTCGCAGCCGGAGCTGCGCGCGCATCGATCGCGCTGCGAGGCGCCGAATGGCGCGAATGGTCGTACGGGGGGACGGACCTCCTCTGGCCGGGCGATTCTGCGGTCTGGTCCGCCATCGCGCCCATCCTGTTTCCTGTCGTCGGGTGGACGCGCGGCGGCCGCGTGCGCGTCAGAGCGACGGAATACCCGCTTGGGCTGCATGGCTTCGCCGCCGACATGGATTTCGCGGTCGCCGAGCAGGGTGACGGATATGTCAGGCTCGTTCTGGAAGACGGGCCGGCGACGCGCGTGCTCTATCCCTTCGCGTTTCGCTTCGAGATCGCGTACCGGCTCACGCCGGCCGCGATGGACGTCACGCTCCTCGTCGAGAATACCGGCAACGGTCCGATGCCCTACGCCGCCGGTCTGCATCCGGGGTTTCGCTGGCCGCTCGCCGGCTCCAACGCCCCGCACCGCATCGTCTTCAAAACGTCCGAGACACCGGAAGTGCCGGTCATCACGTCGGATGGTTTGTTCTCGGCCGGCAAGCGGCCGGTGCCGCTCGAAGGCACCATTCTGCACCTCACGCCTGCATTGTTCGCCAACGAGGCTCTCTGCTTCCTCAATGTCAGCAGCAGCAAGCTCCTCTACGACAATGGAGCAGGGCAGGGCCTTCTCCTCTCGGCCGAGAACTTTCCCCATCTTGCGCTCTGGGCGCGGCCGCCGGCGCCGTTCTTGGCAATCGAGGCGTGGACCGGACATGGCGATCCCGAGCATTTCGACGGCGACCTCTTCGACAAGCCCTCGATGATCGCCCTCGCCCCGGGCGAACGGGGCTGGCACGCGGCGCGCTTTGAATTCGTGCCCGATATCTCGCGGCTCGGACCGGATTTGCAGCCGCGCCCGCATCTGCCAAAAGGGCGCTGAGACCCAGGGCGCGGATGCGGACTTCAGTGCAGGCAGCGGCGGCAACAATCGGCGACGACGCGGAGACGGCCGGCATCCTGCGTCCCTCCGGCGGGAAGGCGCTCATCATCGACGGCCGCGCCGCCGCCGACCGTCTGCTGGAGCAGGTGCGCCGCGATGCCGAGGCGCTCCAGCGCCGCGGCATCAAGCCCGGCCTTGCGACCGTGCTCGTCGGCGAAGATGCCGCGAGCCGAGTCTATGTCGGCTCGAAGGGCAAGGTGGCGCGCGCCAGCGGCTTTCATTCCGTGCAGCACGATCTCCCCGCCACGACAAGTGAGGCGGAGCTGCTCGCGCTCGTCCGGCAACTCAACGGGGATGCAGCGATCCACGGCATCCTGGTGCAACTGCCGCTCCCCGAAGGCATTGACGCCACGCGCATCATCGAGGCGATCGCGCCGGAGAAGGATGTCGACGGCTTCAGTCCCATCAATGTCGGGCGCATCGCCATTGGCGAGACCGAACGCGCCTTCGTTCCCTGTACGCCGGCCGGCGCGCTGCTCCTCATCGAGGAAGCAGCGAAAGCTTTGGGCCGGCAAATCCGCGGCGCCGATACATTGATCGTCGGGAGGTCCAACATCGTCGGCAAGCCGATGGCGCAGCTGCTTCTGCAGTGCGACGCCACCGTCACCGTCGCGCATTCGCGAACGACCGATCTTCCGGCACTCACCGGGCGCGCCGACATACTCGTCGCCGCCGTCGGCCGGCCCGAGATGATCCGCGGCGAATGGGTCAAGCCCGGCGCCATCGTCATCGACGTCGGCATAAACCGCGTGCCGCGGGAAACCGCACCGGGCGAGGCGCCGAAGACGCGGCTTGTCGGCGATGTCGGCTATGCGCAGGCCTTGGAACGGGCCGGGGCGATTACCCCGGTGCCCGGCGGCGTCGGACCGATGACGATCGCGATACTGATGGCAAACACGCTGCGCGCGGCAAAACGGCTGGCGGATGGTTAGCCAGACGGATCGGCCCGGCTTCCGTC
>JAFAVH010000239.1 GCA_019242655.1 Methylobacteriaceae bacterium | reverse complement strand
GGCGAGAGGCCATGCCGTCAGGCCGCCGGACGCGTCGGATCACGAAAAGCTTGCAAAATCCCGCTCACGACGTGATATCCTGAGGAGAACGGACATCGTGGGAGAGACCGCCCTGCGGGCGCCGTCCACGTTTCGTTCTCACTTTAGAACTGTTCTAAGCCAGCTTATCGACCCCCATTGCCGGGAGTCAAGCGCGCGCTGTCGCCGACCTCCGGTCGGAGACGGTCAGGCCAGGAAGGTGCTCAGGAATGCCAGAGGTCACATTCACCGGGCCGGCAGGCCGCATCGAGGGTCGCTATCAGCCGGCCAAACAGAAAGGTGCGCCGATCGGGATCGTGCTGCACCCGCATCCGCAATTCGGCGGCACGATGAACAACCAGATCGTCTATCACCTCTATTACCTGTTTGCTGAGCGCGGCTTTTCCGTCTTGCGCTTCAATTTTCGCGATGTGGGACGCAGCCAGGGGCTGTTCGACCATGGCGCCGGCGAGCTTTCGGATGCGGCCGCGGCGCTCGACTGGGTGCAGTCGATCAATCCCGAGGCACGGACTTGCTGGATCGCCGGCGTCTCGTTCGGCTCGTGGATCGGCATGCAGCTGCTCATGCGTCGGCCGGAAATCGAGGGCTTCATCTCGATCGCGCCGCCGGCGAACCGCTTCGACTTTTCGTTCCTGGCGCCCTGCCCCTCGTCAGGCCTGTTCGTTCATGGCGATCAGGATCGAGTGGCTCCGATCAAAGAGGTCATGGGGCTCATCGAGAAGCTGAAGACGCAGAAGGGCATCGTCATCGAGCACGCAGTGGTGCCGGGCGCAAACCACTTCTTCGAGAACAAAGTCGAGCCGCTGATTGCGCAGGTCGGCACTTATCTCGACAAGCGCCTCGGCAATCCGCCGAAAATCGCGGTCGCCTCACGCGCCGAACAGATCGGCCGCGACTAGGCCGCGTTTGCCAGCCGGCCGCCTGTCATCGGGTACGGCACGCCCGTCGTCGTCGGAAAGGTGAGCGGCAGCCCGGCGCGCGAACGCACGGCGAGATAGCCGAATGCCTGAGCCTCCATCGCCTCGGCCGACCAGCCGAGGCTTTCGGCGGGCTCGGGCAGAAGTCCCGTGCGCAGTGCGATCGCGGCCAGCAGCGTTGGGTTCTTCGTGCCGCCGCCAGCAGCGATGAGCCGCTTCGGACGCGCCGGCGCTTGCCTCAACGCGTGAGCAATCGTCTCCGCAGAGAAGACAACCAGCGTAGCTGCCGCGTTGGCGAGCGATAGTGCGGCCACGGGTTCTAGCGAAAACGCATTGCGATCGAGCGATTTCGGCGGCGGCAGCTCGAAATAAGCATGTGCCAGCAGCTTTCCCAATGCGCTCTGATCTACCTTTCCCGAAGCGGCGATCCGGCCCTCCAGATCCATCGCCACCCCAGCGCGCTTCAGCATCAAATCGTCCAAGAGCGCATTGCCCGGCCCGGTATCCCAAGCGAACGGATCGGCACCGCGTTCGGCAAGGTAGGTGAGGTTGGCGACGCCCCCGAGGTTGAGAATGACTGCCGGCAGCTCGATGGCCGCGGCTTCCGCCAGCGCGCGGTGGAACACCGGCACGAGCGGTGCGCCGTGCCCGCCGGCGGCGACATCGGGCGCGCGGAAGTCGAAGGCGACGGGAATACCGAGCCGGTGCGCGAGCTCATGGCCGTCGCCGATTTGCACGGTGAGGCGGCTCTCGGGACGATGCAGCACGGTCTGACCGTGGAAGCCGATCACATCGACCGATGCGGGATCGATCGCGTTCGCCTTGAGGAAGCTTTCCACCGCCGCGATGTGCCGCTCGGTGACGATGCGCTCGGCATCCGCCACCGCACCCGGCCGCTCGTTGCGATTTGCGATCCGCCGTGCATCGCTTAACGCCCGCCGCAACGTCGCGCGATCCGCGTCGGAATAGGTCTCGCACAAAAACGGGCCGAGCCGGACGTCACTCTCACCGTCCGTCTCAATAAGCGCGACATCGACGCCATCCATCGATGTGCCGCTCATCAAACCGATCGCACGAAAGAGCCGCATTGCGCCTTCCTGCCGCGACTCGTGCGGCGTGTTGCTTCGCGTCAGGCTAGCTTCTAAACACTGGCCCTCCAAGAGGCAGCCATGTCCGCAGAGTTTCAGCCAAAATCCGATTTCATGCGCGTGATGATCGAGCGCGGCTACCTGCATCAGTGCTCCGATTTCGACGGGCTCGATGCGAAGGCCCGCAGCGGCGATCTCGTCGGCTATATCGGCTTCGACTGCACCGCACCATCGTTGCATGTCGGCTCGCTGCTCGTGATCATGATGCTGCACTGGCTGCAAAAGGCAGGCGGTAAGCCGATTGCGCTCATGGGCAGCGGCACGACACGTGTCGGCGATCCTTCCGGCAAGGATGAGAGCCGCCAGCTCCTTCCTATCGAAGCGATTGAGGCGAACAAAGCCGGCATTCGCAAAGTGTTCGACAAGTTCCTGAAGTTCGGCGACGACAAGACAGATGCTCTCATGCCGGATAATGCCGAATGGCTGACGAAATTGAACTACATCGATTTTCTGCGCGACGTCGGTCGGCATTTTTCCGTCAACCGCATGCTGGCAATGGATTCGGTGCGCATGCGCATCGAGCGCGACCAGGAAATGTCGTTTATCGAATTCAACTATATGTGCCTGCAGGCCTATGATTTCGTCGAATTGAGCAAGCGTTTCGGCTGCGTCTTGCAGATGGGTGGCTCCGATCAATGGGGCAACATCATCACCGGCATCGATCTCGGTCGACGCATGGGGACGCCGCAGCTCTATGCGCTGACGGCGCCGCTTATCACCACGGCCTCCGGCGCCAAGATGGGCAAGACTGCCGCCGGCGCGGTGTGGCTCGACGAGAAGCTGCTGCCGCCGTTCGAGTACTGGCAGTTCTGGCGCAACACCGAGGACCGCGACGTCGGGCGTTTTCTGCGGCTCTTTACCGAGCTGCCGCTCGGTGAAATCGGCAAGCTCGAGTCTCTCGCGGGCGCCGAGATCAACGAGGCGAAGAAGATGCTTGCCAACGAAGCGACAGCGCTTGTGCATGGCCGCGAGGCCGCCGAGCGCGCCGCCGAAGCCGCGCGGCAAACGTTCGAGCAGGGTGCAGTCGCACAAGATTTGCCGACGGTGACGATCGCGGCATCCGAATTTTCGGCGGGTCTCGGCGTGCTCTCGGCGTTTGTCAGAGCGGGCCTTGTGGCCTCGACCGGCGAAGCACGGCGTCAGATCAAAGGCGGCGGCCTTAAGGTCAATGACGTCCCGGTGACGGACGAACGCGCGCTGCTTTCAGCCGAGGCTCTCGGCGGCGCCAACGCCATCAAGCTTTCGCTGGGCCGCAAACGCCACGTGCTACTGCGTCCGGAATAGGCGGCTACCAGGCCGCAGCGGCGAGCCCTTCGATACCGAGCGCCAGCGCCATTACCGAGAAAAACATGCCCAACGCGGCGAACGCGAGCACGTAATTCAGCGAATGATCTTTGCCGAAATTCTCTTCTTGGACGCGCGAAGGCACGGCGGTCCGAGTAGATGAAGCAAGTGAAGTCATTGCCGCGCTCCCTCACTGGAGTTGCGCCCCGAAGGCGTACGCGACCCTAGACGCAATGTGGAACGCAGGATGTGAGAAATCCCACAGATCGTCGCCGCGGCGCAAAATCCGCGGTTGAGGTGCCGAGACGCGCCTAGCGCTCCGGCGAGAAAGCCGGCTGCTGCAATTGAGTCGCGGGCGGGCCGGCCGACCTCTCGCCGCCGCCGACCATAAAAATCTTGCGCAGAATGCCGGGTGCAAATGGCGATAGCGGGTTCACATTGAGAGTTGGCGAACTCAACGCGCCGCTGACCCCGTATGTCACGCCCAACAATCCTTCGTTCGAACCTCCCATGAAAAGGCCGAAGACGGGAATTTTTGAGAAGAAGTTGTTCACGGTGAAGGCAGGAACGAAGGTTCCGTTCAGCGATACTTTGTCATTGGCAAAATCCAGCCAACCATCGACGGTCAGGCCGATCTGCTGTCCTGACATCGTCCCGTCACGCAGATCCAGATGGCTGCCGGCGCGCGCGAAGATAAATTGCAGGCGATCGAAGCGTACCAACGTCGGATCGAACGTCGCTTCCTTGCCGGTGCCGCGAAACGCACCTTCGGTTACAAGCCGGCGCACTGCGGGTTCATCCCGCAGCATGAAGTCGCGAACTTCGACATTGCCGTCGACGTGGCTCTCGCCGACGAGCATCTGCGCGTTGAGCGAGCCGCCTTCCATCCGTTTATAAAAATCGAGAAAACCGACAAGCGATCCGGCATCGTTGGTCACGATACTGATACGCGGCACGCCACCGTCGGTGCGGCCGATCGATCCGGTTAGATTCTCACGACCGAACTTTCCGGTAAGCGCGAACTGGCGGATCAGCCCTCCATGACGCACAAGCCGCAACTCGACATTCGAGATTGCCTGCTTGTTATTGCCGGTAAGCAACGCGGTTTTCAGATCGACGTCGAAGTCGGTCGTCGTTCCCGTGCCGCGGGCTTTGTCGTCTCCCGCCCGCGTCACGTATTTGATGAAGGGCCGCGCATCGATCGAAGTGCCGCGCACCGACAGCTTAAGCCCGTCTTCGCCCTTCTGCGCGTCGACATGCATGTCGTCGCCGGGTGAGAGCCTTAGCTGCGGGAATTTTGCCGCGAGAAGGATGTTGTAGGGCTCGAGTTCCGCCGATCCGCGCGCTTGCATGGAACCTGCATCGACAAAGATCTGATCGAGCAGCGTTGATTTCTCGCCTGCTGTGACCGACATAGCGATTTTAGCAGGCCGTCCTGCCGGTTTGACGACGCCGGCGAAAACGCCGTCGAGCGAAGCTTTCGTCAGGTCGAATTCGACTTGCGCCTTGCCCGCGTCCGCGGGGAGCGGCGAGGTGATGCGTGCGGTTACAAGCCCCGTGACGCCGGACATCGACCAGCCTTGTTTCGCCCGAGCCTGATCGTCGAGGGTAACATTGATAGCCGCCTCACCCGGTCCGTTTGCCGGTTTGCGGAAGTCGAGCGATGCCGCGCCACCGAACAAACGTCCCTGCCCCACGGCCCGAAGACCCGATTTATCCATGGCGATCGTCATGCTGGCATTATCGAGCTTCTCACGCCCGACCAGCTTCTCCGCCGACAGGTTCATCACATTGGCGTTGAGGCGCACGACGGTGTCGGCGCGCGAGGCGCCGCCACCAAGCAAAAGATCGACTCCGATCTTACCGTCAATCTGGCCGCTGAGACTCGTTGGATCGAGCGGCAGATTGGCATAAGACTTGATCGCCTCCGTGTTCAGGAGTTCGCTGATCGCTTCGACGCTGCCGCTGGCGCGCAAGTTGATAGCGGCCTTTGTCGGCTTCACGCCGGAATCCGAGATCTGGAAACTGCCTTCGGACATTGTGAGCCGACGGCCGCCGCCCGATTCCACCCATCCGCTCGTTGCAACGAAGTTCGATGTGCGGCCGGTAAAATGGCCTTTGCCGGAGACGCCGTTCAGCGGCGCGACACCATCCATGAAAACCACGCTGCCGTCGGCAATCGTGAAATCGATCAGAGTGGATTCGTCGGACGGCACTTTGTCCGCGCGCATCGCCGTCAGGTCTGCGGCGTTATAGTCGACTTGGATCGTCGCGGTCTGAACAGTACCGGAGACGATGTTGGCGAGCGCCCAAGCGCGCACATTGGCCGCCATGAAGGTCGGCCATATGCGAAGCAAATTCCGGATCGGCGTCGGACTTGCCGAGGCGCCGAGCTTCAAATGCGGGCCATTCGCCCACGCGAATTGTCCGCTAGCGGCAAAACCGACGTTGGGACCGCTTGCTTCGAAGCGATCGATGAAAAGCTTCTTGTCTCCGAGCGCGAGCCGGCCGTCGAATACCGACTTTTCGATCACGAGCTGCTTGTCGCCGGGTCTTTCCGCGGCGAACCCGCCGGGCTCCGTAAGGCCGAGCGCGATCGTCCAAGGCTCTTCGGGTGTGGTGCCAGGTGCCACCTCGCCTGAGACCGTGAAGTGCGTCTCGCCGGCAAAGAACTGTACCGGCTCGATGAGAAAACGGTGCTCGGCAGGGGTCCACAAGAAGCCCCCGGTGATCTCGTCGACGAAGACCGGTTCGTGGTCTGGATCGTCAAGCCGGAAGAACCCCGAATTGAAGACGAAGCGGCCGTGCGCCGCGCCGACCGCGCCGTCCGGCGTAAGACCCAGATGCAGCTTCAGCGACATCGGCATGTCGGTGTCGAAGCCGATCTTGCGCCAGCCGCCGGCGAGCACGATTTCGTCGAGCGTCACGTCGTGAATGTCGAGATCGAGCGTGCGTTCGGTGGCCGCAGTGCCATTCGCCTGCACGGTCGCCGCCCAGCGACCGTTCGGACCGTCGGCGGAAACGTTGAGGGTCGTCGTTCCCTCCGACTTGTCGAAAGCGAGTTCGAGGCCGCCAAAGACGGTTTTGCGCTTTTCCTTCTGGTCGTCGATGACGAGACGACCGCGTGCGACAGCGATCCGGTCGATCGCGCCGACCGGACTGTCGGGTCCGGCGATCGAATCGAACAGTGTCGCGAGGGCCGCCGCGGCCTGTTTCAGGAGCGCCTGTTTTGGGTTGGGCGCCATAGCTGCCGGTGCGCCCGGCGCGGCCACAGCAGTTTCAAGCGGCGGCGCGATCGGAACGGCCTGACTAGCGTCCTGCCCAGCGGAAATGGCGATTGAACCGTCCGGACGGACCGAGAGCTGCACTTCAAGGTCGAACACGTCGAGGCGGCGCGGCCGGACCTGCAGCATCAGAAGATCGACAGGATCGAGGGAGACTTCGGCGCGCGGCGCCGCAACGACGGTCCTTCCGTTCGCCTGGATATTCAGACCGCCAACAGCGAGCGTTGCACCATGCGCTCCGCGCTCAAGCGAGGCCTCGCCGAGCTGAAATCGCCACCCCTTGCCGAAGTGCTCTTCGAGTGCGGCCGCGAGCCGCGGCGTGAAGCTGTCGATCGCGATCGGGCCCTGTAACAGGCGGATATAAACCGCCGCGCCGGCCAGCACGAAAAAGCTCAGAAAGACGGCGGATGCGACAAGGAACCGGCGCCGGCCGTCCATCCGGAACCGGCGCGTCCTCAGCACGAAATCTCCACGGCGGAATAGACCCGGCAGCGGCAGAGCAAACCTTTGCTGGACATTATCGGAATGATCGACCAATCCGCTGAGGCCTCGTTACAGCGATCCTGCTCGGCTATATGGTCTCGATCGAGGCGGCTAATCGAGGACGCGCGCACTCGCCGATCTGCACTCGCGCGCCTCCAGGAGTGGCGGTTTATTGAGACGAAAGGAAGGCCATGGGCCAGGTTCCGGGTGACGGCGATACGGCTCCGGATTTCGCCCTTGCCGGCGCCGACGGAAAACACGTCCGGCTGAAGGATTTCGCCGGACGCAAGCTTGTCCTCTACTTCTACCCCAAGGACGATACACCGGGATGCACGAAGCAGGCGATCGACTTCAACGCATTGCGGGCCGAGTTCGCCAGAGCTGGAACGGACATCCTCGGCGTCTCGCCCGACAACGCCGCGAGCCACGTGAAATTTCAAAAGAAGCACGACTTGGCGTTGCCGCTCGCCTCCGACGAAGCCAAAGATACCCTGAATGCATATGGCGTTTGGACGCAGAAGAGCATGTATGGCCGCAAGTATATGGGCGTCGAGCGGACGACCTTCTTGATCAAGGACGGCAAAATCGCCCGCACCTGGCGTAAAGTCTCCGTGCCCGGCCATGCCGAAGACGTGCTTAAGGCCGCAAAAGGCCTTTGAGGCGCTTTGGCGAGGGCAATCCATTAACCTTAATGCGCTCTTATTACCCCAGCGTGGCGTTCAGCGCGCCTGGAGTACTTCATGTCGCGTCGCGACAGCTTTCCGAAGCCGCGGGAATATTCGTCCCATTACTCGCTGATCCTTTCGCGCGGCGAACGGACACGGACGTTTAAGCTTCGTCCTGGCGTTTTTGTAGGCGCAATCGCGCTCATCCCGCTTCTCGCGCTCGGTTGCCTCATCCCGACATTGCTATTCGTGTTCCGCGACGACCTCCTCGCCTCGCTGATGTCGCGTCAGGCCGAGATGCAATACGCCTACGAGGACCAGCTCGCCTCCATGCATACGCAGATCGAGCGGATGAGAAGCCGCGAGCTTCTGAACGAACAAGCCTACGAAGGCCGCCTACATGATCTGTTTCAGCGGCAGGCACAGCTTGAGACGCGCGCAAGCCTGGTCGCAGCTCTGGCACAGCGCGCCAGCATTGGCGCGGACGTAACCGCGACCAATCGCAAGCCCCAAAGCTCAGCTCAACCTTCGTCTCAGGAAGCAAGCGTCAACCCGCTGCTTTCTCAGAAGCTTTCAAGCGCGCTTGGCTTACCGCAAGCGGCGATGAGCTTTGCGCCGATCGAGGCCAATCCGCTGTTCGCGAAGCAAAAACCGCATCCCGACGCCATGGAGCTGCGGCTTGCGCCGCACAGCGAGCCAAGCGAATTACCTTCGCCCGGCCGTCAGAGCAGGCTCGCAGCACCGGTGGATCCAGAAGGCGCTGTCGCGTCGCTCGATGTTGCGTTCCCCACCCGGCTGACCATCGCCGCCAGCGCACTCGATCGCCTCGAACGCAAGCAGGTGGAGACACTCGCGCAAATGCGCGCGCCGGCCCTCGCGACGGCGGAGCGTTTGCGCATCGCGCTTGCCGCGACGGGCCTTTCATCGGAGCGGCTAATTCCGCCGGGCGATGCGAACAAAAGCCTGCCGCAAGGCGGTCCCTTCATCCCGGTCGACACGGGTCCGCCCGGTTCCGCGTTCGCGCGGGAATTTTCACGGGTGCAGGAAGCCATGCTCGCGGTCGATCGGCTGAGGCGCGTCCTGCCGTATGTCCCGGTGCGCCAGCCCCTGCCTGGGGAACCGGGTGTCACGTCCGGCTTTGGCGTGCGGGTCGATCCGTTTTTGGGCCGCCCGGCCATGCATTCCGGCATCGATCTTCGCGACGATTACGGCGCGCCGGTTCGCGCGACGGCAGCCGGCCGCGTGGTCACGGCGGAGTGGACGGGCGGCTATGGCAACATGGTCGAAATCGATCACGGCAACGGTATTGCCACGCGCTACGGACACCTTTCCGCGATTGCCGTGCGTCAGGGAGACGGAGTCCAGGCTGGCAGCCTACTCGGTCGCATCGGCTCGACCGGCCGCGCCACCGGTCCGCACCTGCATTACGAGGTGAGGATCGACGATGAAGCCGTTGATCCCAGCCGCTTTCTACGCGCCGCCGCGAAGCTCGCGAGCAGCGACTAGTCCACGTCCTCGACGCTCGCCGGCCCGCCGCCATGAACGCGCTGGGCGAGCGACGCTTCCATGAACCCGTCGAGATCGCCGTCGAGCACTTCGCCAGGCGTGCCGGACGTCACCCCGGTGCGCAGGTCCTTCACCAGCTGATAGGGCTGCAGCACGTAGGAGCGTATCTGGTGACCCCAGCCGATATCGGTCTTTGAGGCGGCCGCGGCGTTCGCCTCCTCTTCGCGCCGTTCGAGTTCGCGCTCGTAAAGACGCGCGCGCAGCATGTTCCACGCGGTCGCGCGGTTCTTGTGCTGCGAGCGCTCCGACTGGCAGGCGACGACAATGCCGGTCGGGATATGCGTGATGCGGATCGCCGAATCCGTCGTGTTGACGTGCTGTCCGCCGGCTCCCGACGAGCGGTATGTGTCGATGCGGCAATCGGATTCGTTGATCTCGATGTCGATCCTGTCATCGACGACCGGATACACCCAGACCGACGCAAAACTCGTGTGCCGCCGCGCATTCGAATCGAAGGGCGAGATGCGCACAAGGCGATGCACGCCTGATTCCGTCTTCAGCCAGCCATGCGCGTTGTGACCTTTGATGAGCAGCGTGCCCGATTTGATTCCCGCCTCTTCGCCCGGCGTCTCCTCGATCACCTCGACTTTGTATTTCCGCCGCTCGGCCCAACGCGCATACATCCGCATGAGCATGCGCGCCCAATCCTGGCTTTCGGTGCCGCCGGCGCCGGAATGGATTTCGAGATAGGTGTCGTTGATATCGGCCTCGCCCGAGAGCAGCGCCTCGATCTGCCGGCGCTGCGCCTCGGTCTCGAGCGCCTTCAGAAGCCCGAGCCCCTCTTTTTCCGTGGCGGCATCGCCCTCCGATTCACCGAGATCGACGAGGGTCACGGCGTCTTCGAGTTCGCGTTCGAAACGGGCGAGGGAACCGAGCCGCTCTTCGAGCTCGGTGCGTTCGCGCATGACTTTCTGCGCCGCCTCGGCGTCATTCCAAAGGTTCGGATCTTCGGCTTTGGCGTTTAGTTCGGCGAGGCGTCGCGTCGATGTCTCGACGTCAAAGATGCCTCCTCAGCAGGCCAACGGACTGCTTGATCGATTCGACGAGCGCTTCGGCTTCGGCGCGCATTATTCGCTTCTCTTTGGTTGTGCGCGCTGCGCGCTGCAGGCCAGCACGTATACGCTCAACCTCTTCGATTCCAGTACAATTCCGGCTGATCTCTCTCATCGTCACGAGGATTGCGCTACTGGTAACATTTATGTTACCGTCGGACGTGCTCGAAATTCGTTATTACGTCAGAGCAGACAATGGTTCTCCATTCGCCGAATGGTTCGCAGAACTTGATGCGATCGCAAGAGCCAGGGTCGCACGAGCAATTGCAAAATTGCAGCAAGGCAATTTGGCACAATCGAAAGGAGTGGGTGAAGGCGTCCTCGAATACAAAATCGATTTCGGGCCGGGATACCGCGTGTATTTCGGACGCGAGGGTGACACCGTGGTCATTCTGCTGATTGGCGGCACCAAAAAGCATCAGCAACGAGATATCGAAGACGCTCACCGTTATTGGCGAGAGTATAAACAAACGAAGCGCCGACGGCGCGGAACGGAGTGACAGTGACGCGGACTAAGAACTTCAGCGGATTGGTGCAGGAGCACGTTCGAAGCGACCCGAAATTTGCCGAGGCACTTTTGCGCGAAGCGATCAACGCGATGCTGAGTGGCGACGTGGACGCCGGGAAGACCATTCTGCGTGATTACATCAAAGCGACGATCGGCTTTGAGGAACTCGGTGAAGCGACAGGAGCGCCACCAAAGAGTCTGATCAGGATGTTCGGCCCACGCGGTAATCCGCAGGCGAAGAACCTGTTTAATGTGATCGGCTATCTACAGAGACGCGCGGGCGTAGAGCTTCACGTCGCCTAATGCACGAAACTCAGTACAATCCGCCCGTTCCGGAGCCGACCATGCGGTCGGCATCGCCCATTCCGCTGAGCGCGCGTGGGCTGGCATCGCCGGCATAAGAATCGGGTGGCGCCGTACCCGGTTTGAATGCCTCGAGGATCGTGCCCTGCCCGCTCGAGCGCATGCCCGACTTCGGATCGATCGAGACGAGCTTGATGCCCGGCGGCACACGGAACGGCACATCGGCTTTGTCCTTCAGCGCCATCGTCATGAAGTCGCGGAAGATCGGCGCCGCATACGTCGCGGCTTGTGCGGAGTCGCCGAGTGAACGCGGACGGTCGTAGCCGATGAACACGCCGGCGGCGAGATCGGGCGAGAATCCGACGAACCACAGGTCCTTGGCTTCGTTCGTCGTGCCGGTCTTACCGGCAAGATGTTTGCCGACCGCGCGAATGGACTGACCGGTGCCGCGCTGAATCACGCCTTCCATGATCGAAGTGATCTGATAGGCGGTCAGCGGATCGAGCACTTGCTCGCGTTTGTCGATCAGTTTCGGCTCGCTCTGGTTCGCCCATTTCGGCGCATCGCAGCCCTGGCAGGTGCGCTCGTCGTGGCGGTAGATCGTATGGCCCCAACGGTCCTGGATGCGGTCGATCAAGGTCGCCTTGATGCGCCGTCCGCCATTCGCAAACATCGAATAGCCGGTGACCATTTTCATCACCGTGGTCTCGCCGGCGCCGAGCGACATCGACAGGAACGGCGGCATGTCGTCATAGATGCCGAAGCGCTTCGCATATTCTGCGACGAGCGGCATGCCGACGTCCTTGGCGAGCCGCACCGTCATCAGATTCTTCGAATGCTCGACGCCGTAGCGCAACGTGTGCGGACCGGTGCCGCCATGCTCGAAATTTTCCGGACGCCAGATTTCGCCGTTGCCCTGATCGATCTCGATCGCCTCGTCGAGCAGGATCGATGACGGCGTATAGCCGTTGTCGAGCGCGGTTGCATAAACGAACGGCTTGAACGACGAACCCGGCTGGCGCAGCGCCTGCGTCGCGCGGTTGAATTCGGATTGATCGAAGGAAAAGCCGCCGACCATTGCAAAAACGCGACCGGTATAGGGATCCATGACGACGATCGCGCCGGAAATGTCGGGGATCTGGCGCAGGCGCACCTGTCCCGGCTTGTCGTTCATCGGCTCGACATAGACAACATCACCCGGCACGAAGAGCGTGCGCATCGGACGGCGCGTCCACTTCACGCCGTCCTGCGTGAGCTGCGCGGTTTCGCGCTCGCGGCTGACATCGCCCGATTTCTCGCGGCCCGGCTGCAAGCCGACCCGAGTGGTCGAGTCGTTCGCATCGAGAACGACAGCGAGACGCCACGGCTTCACGTCGCCAAGATTGGGAACGTCAGCGAGCGGCAGCCCCCAATCGGCGGACGTATCGATGTGTCGCATCGCACCGCGGAAGCCATGCGCCTCGTCGAAACGCACCAAGCCATCGACGAGCGCTTTGCGCGCGAGCACCTGCATCTTAGGATCGAGCGTCGTACGGACCGAGAGTCCACCTTCGTAAAGCTTCTTGTCGCCGTATTTGTCACCGAGCTCGCGGCGCACTTCCTCGGCGAAATATCCAGCGACATACGTGTTCGGCGACAGCACGCGTGGATTGACACCGAGCGACTCGCTCTTGGCCTTCTCACCATCGGCGCGCGAGACGTAATTGTTCTCGACCATACGATCGATGACGTAATTGCGGCGTTCGAGTGCGCGCTCGCGCTTCTGGAAGGGATGATAGTTGCTCGGCGCCTTTGGCAGCGCCGCGAGATAGGCAGCTTCGGCGATCGTCAATTCGTGTACCGACTTGCCGTAATAATTCAGCGCCGCGGCGGCGACACCGTAATTGCCGAGGCCGAGATAGATTTCGTTCAGATAAAGCTCGAGGATGCGATCCTTCGAATAAGCCGACTCGATGCGGAACGACAGCAACGCCTCGCGCACCTTGCGCTCGAACGAACGCTCGTTGCCGAGCAGGAAGTTCTTGGCGACCTGCTGGGTGATCGGCGAGGCGCCTTGAACGTGTTTCGATCCTTGCAGCAGAACTAACGCCGCACGCACGATGCCTTCGGGATCGACGCCGTTATGCGTATAGAAGTTCTTGTCTTCGGCTGAGATGAAGGCCTGTTTGACCAGTGCGGGAATTGCGGCGCCGGGCAGATAGAGCCGTCGCTCGCGCGCATACTCCGCAAGGATTGAACCGTCGCTCGCGTGGACGCGCGTCATCACCGGCGGCTCGTAATTCTTGAGCTGGGTATAGTCCGGCAGGTCCTGCTGGTACTTGAAGATGAAGAATGCGGCGACGCAGGCGCCAATCACGAAGACGATTGCA
>JAFAVH010000139.1 GCA_019242655.1 Methylobacteriaceae bacterium | reverse complement strand
AGAGCAGCGGCCAAACGAGAACCGACGCCTATATCAGGTGACGTGCTTGCGCCGGTTCCACCGCAGCGACAAGCCGAACGGAGCTGGAGATGACGCTTGCGTCCGACGCAAAATCAGAGCCGTTGACGATCGACGTCGTGTCCGATGTGGTCTGTCCGTGGTGCTACATCGGCAAGCGCAATCTCGAAGCTGCGCTCGCGACCGTACCGGACAAGAATGTCGAGATCCGCTGGCGTCCCTACCAGCTCGATCCGACGATCCCCGCGGAAGGCATTGCCCGCCGCGCCTATCTCGAACGCAAGTTCGGCGCGCGCGTCGATGAAATCTACACCCGCGTTGCCGACGCCGGTCGGCAGGCCGGGCTCGACTTCGCCTTCGAGCGAATCGAGCGCTCGCCGAACACGCTCGACGCGCATCGGCTCATTCGCTGGTCTCAATCGGCGGGCAAGCAGAATGAGATCGTCGAGCTGCTGTTCCGACAGTTCTTCATCGAGGGACGCGATGTCGGCGACCGCGCGACGCTGGTCGAGACTGCCGACGAAGCTGGTATGGATGCCGATGTCGTCGCGCGTCTCCTCGACGGCGAGGCGGACAAGGAGGCCGTCCGTGAAGAGATCGCGACCGCGCAGCGACTCGGTGTGAGCGGCGTCCCCTTCTTCATTTTTGCAGGGCGATTCGGGATGCCCGGCGCGCAGCCGGCCGAGATTCTCGCCGGCGCGATCGGCAAAGCTGCCGCGAAAAGCGACGAACTGGCCACCAATTAGCATTTATTAACGCAAGTGCAGCATAACGCGCCTGCATTTGCTGCAATGCACAAAATGCCGCACTGTAATGTCACGGTTTGGGGTTATCTTTGCCCCCATGCACCTGATTCAAGCCGCGCGCGAGATCATCAAGCACCACGTTGTTCCGGCGCAGGCATGGCCGCCGCAGCAGCTCTCATTGGCGCTGCAAGGCGGCGGCTCCTTCGGCGCATTCACCTGGGGCGTCCTCGACCGGCTCGTCGAGGAGCATGAGCTTCACCTCGATACGATCAGCGGCGCCAGCGCCGGGGCGGTCAATGCCGTCCTGCTCGCAAGCGGCCTCGCTGAAGGCGGGCGCGATGCCGCAAAGCAAAAGCTCGAACACTTCTGGCGGCGGATGAGCGAAGCCGCGGCCTTTATCTCGCTCGCCAATGCCGCCCACATTCCGGGGATGGCGCCGGGCGGGCTCGGCATGCTGACGCGCGCGCTCGCGCCATATCAGTTCAACCCGTTCGACCTCAATCCGCTGCGCAAATCGTTGGCGGCCGAAGTCGATTTCGAGCGGCTGCGCAAAGATGCGCCCCTGCATCTGATGATCGCGGCGACGCGCGTCAGCGACGGCAAGCTGCGCATCTTCCGCAACAACGATATAAGCCTCGAAGCCGTGCTTGCCTCCGCCTGTCTCCCGCAGGTCCATCGCGCCGTCGAGATCGAGGGCGAGCTTTATTGGGATGGCGGCTATGTCGCCAATCCGCCGCTTGTGCGCCTCGTGCATGAATCGGAGACGTCCAACATCCTCGTCGTTCAGATCACGCCGGTAAAGATCGATCACCGGCCGACGACATCGGGCGAGATCGCCAGGCGCGTCGACCAGATCACCTTCAACTCCTCGCTCAACAGCGATCTCGATACGCTTGAGCTTGCTGCCGAAGTCGGCGCCGGGCAGAAGATCAAGAATTTGAGGATCGATCGCATTGCCGCCGACGAGCTCGTCGAGAATCTCGCCGAGAAAAGCGCCGCCGATCTCGACTGGCCCTTCCTCGTCCGCCTGCGCGACAGCGGCCGTCTTGCCGCGGATAAGTGGCTGCGCAAAGGCGCCCACGATTAGGCGGACTGGGCGCGGCTTCCGGGCGGATTTAGTGCGGCATCGTTGATTGCGTCCCGTCCCGGCGGCATGATGGCCGCGGGAGAGACGCCTTGATCCTCGAGGGACAGCAAACACCGCCGCGCATTTTCGATCCGCCGTTTCCGGCGACGAAGAACGAATACATCACCATTTTCGCGCATTATCATCGCGCCGAGATCGCCCGCATGGCGGGCTGGCGCGACCGCATCGACCGCACGACCAACTGGGCGATCACCGTTGTCGCGGCGATGCTGTCGCTCTCCTTCTCGACGCCGACGGCGCATCAGAGCGTGCTGCTCTTCGGCATGCTGCTTGTCCTGCTGCTGCTCTTGATCGAGGCGCGGCGCTACCGCTTCTTCGATGTCTATCGCCGCCGCGTGCGCGCCATGGAGCGCCATTATTATGCGCAGGTGTTCAATCCGACGACCGATATCGCGCCGCATTGGGCGCGTGCGCTCGGCGAGGATCTTCAGCGGCCCGCCTTCGTCATCAGCCATCAGCAGGCGATGTCGCGGCGGCTCAAGCGCAACTACATCTGGATGTTCCTGCTTCTGCTGCTCGCCTGGATGCTGAAAGTCTGGACCGGCGCTTCGCAGGCAATCACCTTAAGCGAACAGACCGGCGCCGAGCATGCCTGGTATGCCGGCGCCAATATCGGACCTTTGCCGGGATTGGCTGTCATCATCGCTGTCGCCGTGTTTTACGCCTGGCTGCTCTACGAGGCCTTCATCCGTTACCGCGGCCGCGTCGATGCGGAAGACGGCATGGTACATGTGTGATGCGGGCGAAGCCGCCGGCGGCGCTTGATCTGTCCCACCGCGAAACAGCCCTTTAGAACATATTAACCATTCTTCCCCTAATGTTACTGCAAACGGGGATCGGACAATGCACAACGACCTAGCATGGGCAGTACTTGGAGTGGACCCGGCGACCGCAAGGATTGTCGAGGACGCAGCCAAGAGGCGAGGCGCCAGCGTCGGACGTTGGCTTGAATTATTGCTCGCCGAGTCGCGCACCGCGGCCGCCGAGCGGGCTTCGCTCGATCAAGCGTCCCGCAAGCGGGAGCAGCAATTGCGCAATCTCATGGCCGACATGGCCGAGACCGTCATGACGGCCGCGGACCTCTTGAAGAAAGGCCGCGCTCCCGAGGAAGCGGCAAGCGATCCGGGAGCACCGGCCGCCCATTCGCCGCAGCGCGATGCCTCCGCGGAAACCGATGCGAACGCTCAGAACGTGGAAAACATCCAGACCTGGATGCGGCGCCCGGAAGACAAGCTCGCGCCACCGGCACCGCCGGCCCTACCCCCACGCAAGGGATTCCTGCGCCGTTCCGGCTAAAGGGCCGCGCGGCTTAGGCCGCCCACCAGATCAGCGGCGCCGGGTTCAATTCCGGCTCCGCCTGAGTCAAGCTTACATCGCCGTATTCTTCCAGGATGAAGGCATCGCGATAAAGACTGCCGGCGGCCTCGGTGCAGTAGAACGCGATTCCGCCCGCGGCACTCATCGACATATGAAACGCAAGCTTACGCGCCGCATCCGCGTCTTGCACTTTCTGCGGCGCGGCCGACAGAAGTTCGCCGTTCTCGGTTCGCGAGAATGACACGGCGAAATAATGTTCTTTAGCACTCATCACTGACCGTTTACGCAGACGTTGCTTCGACGCGGATCGCGGCTGCCGGCGTCTCTGCGTCACGAGACCCCGCGCGAAGGATGCAGCCGGGCAGCAAGATTTATGCCCGGCCGTTTCGAAAATGCACTTACCTATGTGAAACGAGCATGACATTCATCGCGACCGCAGCCGTTCCCGCGGCCTCAGAGAGGCGCGCGAGCGCGCGAGCACGTGCCTTCGAGCACGTCGACCAAGTCGGCGCCTTCCAATTTGAACGCGCCTTCTTGCAGCATGAGGTGAGGCGGTAAGCCGTTGCCCTTCACGCTGCCGATGTCGAAATAGGCGGTGCGGGTCGTCACCCATGTCTTTGCGTCGACCCTGCGAAAGTCGGCGCATTTGATCGTGTTGTCTGGCAGACGATCTTGCGCGTGGACAGAGGAGCTTGCGACCAGGATCAGCAGGAAACTCAGCGCAAAGCGGCTCATAACTCGTCCGTCGTCGACGGTTCGCCCGCCTGTCGCACTGGATAGACTTACGACCTTAAAAAACGATCAACAGTCCGCACCAGGCGGTGCTCGAGCGGCTAGCCGGCAGCTCTGGTTTTAACATTCGCGCCGAACTCCCGGCGCACCTGCGATGCGATCGCCCGCAAGTATACGACTCCGCTCTCGCGGCGTCGAAGTCGCAAGTGCGTGGCTCCTGATCGCGCCGAGGAAACGGAAGCCCAGGCCTCGCATCTAATCTTCGCGTCGACTATGTCGCCGGCCATGAAGGTCGTGAGATCGGCCATCCTGAGTATGTTCGACTCATTGGCTACATACATTTCGGCTATATAGAAATCGCCAATTCTTTGGTCCAAGGCAGCCTCCCGCCCGGCGAACCAACTCGAATCACTCCCGCAAACAAAATGTCTGGGCAAAATGTAGTTCGGTTCTCAAACCTTCGCGTAAACAAACGATGGCAATCAATTTTTCTGCAACAATGAAGCACGCGAGCAACACCGGGCTCGCGATACGCGCAGATCTAGTGACGGGAGGCGCGCATGTCGGCTTGGTTTGGAACGGATGTTTTGGAGAGCGGCGCATAAACCGCACGGCTTGCCGCTGTTATATCGCCGACAAAGACCAGCAGAGCGGCGCTTGTCAGTGCGGCAACGACGACGATGCGACAAAGTACATAGCCTGTGTGCGCCATTTGCAGGTCTCTCCGCGTTCGGCGGCCGGCGAGCGGCCGGCCACCTTGTTTTTGGTTTTAGTTTGTAGGCCGACTATCGTTGGGGGCCTTTGAACGCACTGAGCTGAAGCTCCAACGGATCGCGCGTGAGTTCAGCCAATCTGAAACGTCATCTGCGCCTCAACTCGAGAAAGCGAAGACGCCATAGCCGCCGGCTGAGCTTGGAAAACGTGCGTTCGTTTGGTTTGCGCATCGATACTGCCTTTTGCTGCCCCCGCAGCCCAAGGATCAGCCCCTCAGCGCCTCGCCGGCTAAACTTAACAAGAATGGTTAACGGTGGGTAAACCCGAGGGTCGGTCTCGAGAGATGACCGCCTTCGCAGATCCATAACAAAGCGTAGGACGGTGTTGGGCGCCTTTGCCAATGCGGACGACGGCCCGGGCATGTTACGCGCCAGCAATTATTCTGGCCTCAAATCCGCGTCGGATTGAAATCCTCGCCACGTCCTATTATAATATTTATAATTATAGAGGCGAAAATGACCGTTCTCAAGCTCACCACGATCGGGACGTCGACCGGCGTCATTATCCCCAAGGAGATGCTTTCGCGCATGAACGTCGCGAAGGGCGATAATCTTTATGTGGTCGAAGCGCCGGACGGCAGCTATCGCCTGACGCCTTATGATCCCGCTTTCGCAGCGAAGATGGAGAAGGCGGACGACATCATGCGCCGCTATCGCAACACGTTGCACATCCTGGCGCAGTGACTGTCGGCGAGCCGGTCTGGATCGAGGAACGCGACGCTCTTTCCCTGCATGATCGGCTCCTCGCGATCCACGGGGGCGCAACGGGAGTTCGCAACCAGGACTTGCTTCAGTCGGCGCTGGCACTGCCGCGCCAATTACGCGCTTATGACGATCGCGCCGACATCGTCGACATGGCCAGCGCTTACACGGTTGGGATTGTCAGGAACCACCCGTTTGTCGACGGGAACAAGCGCACGGGATTTGTTGTCGGCATCCTGTTTCTCGAATTGAACGGCTATCGTTTTGACGCGGCTGAGGACGCAGCCGCGAATGCGGTTTTAGCCCTCGCGGCGGGAACTCTTGCCGATTCCGGCTACACCGCTTTCCTGCGGGAGAATGTCACCGCGCTGTGATCGGCACCGCCAACGTGCCGAGATCAACATTTAGCGCCAGAATTCACACACACCTATCAGGCTTCTTTTCGCTGGCTGTCTGAGCGTCATCTTGCACCAAACTTTTTCCGTCTTTGTAATATTCGCCGGTAATCATCTGCGAGACGTAAGATGACGCTCAAGTTGCCGCTTATCGGAGGGTGCGCGTGCGGAGCCGTCCGCTATGAAGTAAGCGGGCAGCCTCTCATGGTAACGATCTGTCATTGCACCATTTGTCAAAAGCGGACCGGGAGCGCCTTTAGCATGAATATGCTGGTCCTTCGCGACGATTTTTCGCTTGTGAAAGGCCAAACCATCTCTCGTGAATTGCCCACGGGCGGCAGCCACCCGAACATTCAGCATATTTGTGAGCACTGTTTCGTTCGTACGCACACTCAACCGATTGAGCATCCGCGCCTGGTGTTTGTTCGACCGGGAACGCTCGACCGGCCGGATGCGGTCGAGCCGATCGTTCAAATCTGGAATCGGAATGCACGCCCCTGGGCGAGGATCACCGGTCTCAAGTGCTTTGAAGAAAATCTCGAAGAGGCTCCAGATTTAGTAGACCGTTGGCGAGCGGCCCATCCGGTCGCTGAGACATAGCGGGAAGGCGTCATCCACATTTAGCCGCCCCTCCCCAGCGCTTCCGCTCGCCGAACCGTTTCGCCGAACCTGGATTCCGCCAACCTCCTCAGCCCCTTACCGGCGGGGCTGAAAGCTTGTCCCCGCTCTTCCCAGTCCGCTCCGAAACCACTATATATTGTGAGGTCGGCTGTGGCTATTCACCACCTATTGACATGAATCTTTCAGACTCGCCAACGAATCGGTTGCGGAAGGCGGCTCGACTCGCCGAACCTCGCCCGGTTTGAGACTCGAGGGGCTAGCGAAGAAAATGCGGATTGAACGCCACTACACTAAAGCCGGTCAGGGCCCCTATGAGGGCCTCGAATTCCGCACGACAAAGAGCGAAATCCGCAATCCCGACGGTTCGATCGTCTTCTCGCTCGACGGCATCGAGGTGCCGGCGGCCTGGAGCCAGGTCGCAGCCGACGTGCTGGCGCAGAAGTACTTCCGCAAGGCCGGCGTGCCGGCGCGGCTGAAGCGCGTCGAAGAAAACAACGTCCCCTCCTTCCTCTGGCGCTCGGTCGCCGACGAGACCGCGCTCGCCGATCTCGCCAAGGAGGCGCGCTACAACTCGGAAATCTCAGCAAAACAGGTCTTCGACCGACTCGCCGGCGCGTGGACCTATTGGGGCTGGAAAGGCGGCTATTTCGACTCCGACGAGGACGCCTCCGCTTTCTTCGACGAGCTGCGTTACATGCTCGCCGCGCAGATCGCCGCGCCGAACTCGCCGCAATGGTTCAACACCGGCCTGCACTGGGCCTACGGGATCGACGGCCCCGGCCAGGGCCACTTCTACGTCGATTTCGAGACCGGCAAGCTGACGCGCTCGAAATCATCCTACGAGCATCCCCAGCCGCATGCCTGCTTCATCCAGTCGATCGAGGACGACCTCGTCAACGAGGGCGGCATCATGGACCTTTGGGTGCGCGAGGCGCGCCTGTTCAAATACGGGTCGGGCACCGGCACCAATTTCTCGCGGCTGCGCGGCGAGAACGAGAAGCTTTCCGGCGGCGGCCGCTCGTCGGGCCTCATGTCGTTCCTGAAGATCGGCGATCGCGCCGCCGGCGCGATCAAGTCAGGCGGCACGACGCGGCGCGCGGCGAAAATGGTGATCGTCGACGTCGATCATCCCGACGTCGAGGACTTCATCGACTGGAAGGTCAAGGAAGAGCAGAAGGTCGCAGCCCTCGTTACCGGCTCGAAAACCGTCAAGAAGCACATGAAGGCGGTGCTCCGCGCTTGCGTGAATTGCGAAGGGCCCGGCGACGATTGCTTCAATCCGGAGAAGAACCCGGCACTGAAGCGCGAGATTCGTCTCGCGCGCCGCGCCGAGGTGCCGGACAATTATATCAAGCGCGTCATACAGTTCGCCAAGCAGGGTTATACCGAGATCGCCTTCGACACGTACGACACGGACTGGGATTCGGAAGCCTATCTCACCGTCTCGGGTCAGAACTCGAACAATACTGTGCGCGTCACCGACGAGTTCCTGCGTGCAGTCGAAACCGACAAGGACTGGGCGCTGACGAAGCGCCTCGACGGCAAGCCGCACAAAGTGCTGCCGGCGCGCGAGCTCTGGGAAAAGATCGGTTACGCCGCCTGGGCCTCGGCCGATCCCGGCATCCAGTTCCACACGACGATCAACGATTGGCACACTTGCCCGAGGGGCGGCGAGATCCGCGCATCGAATCCGTGCTCGGAATATATGTTTTTGGACGACACGGCATGCAATCTCGCCTCGCTCAATCTGCTGACGTTCCACCACACCGGCACGAAGGCATTCGACATCGCCGCCTACGAGCACGCCGTGCGCCTGTGGACGATCGTGCTCGAAATCTCCGTCACGATGGCGCAATTTCCCTCAAAGGAGATCGCCAAGCTCTCCTACGAGTACCGCACGCTCGGCTTAGGTTACGCCAATGTCGGCGGCCTCTTGATGTCGTCCGGCATCGCCTACGATTCCGACGCCGGCCGCGCCATCTGCGGCGCGCTGTCGGCAATCATGACCGGCATTTGCTACAAGACCTCCGCCGAGATGGCGGCGGGTCTGGGGCCGTTCGCGCGCTA
>JAFAVH010000113.1 GCA_019242655.1 Methylobacteriaceae bacterium | reverse complement strand
CAGAAGCTGCTGCGTCGGATAGATATTGCCGTAACGGGCCGAATATGCCGTAATTGCGGGTTTGCCGCTGCTTTTCCGATAGAGCGGTCGGACCCGATTCTGCCACAAAATAATGGAAGCCACTTGCCTGCAATGCATTGGCGATATTCTGAGCAAAGCAGCTTCCGGCCGTCGCGACCTTATCCTGCGGCCCGACTGGAAGAAGCGGCACGTCGATCAAAGGGCCGATCGCAAACGGCGCTGCGTTGGCGATCGCCTCGCCCTAAAAGCGGCGGTCTGGCCGGGCGCGATGCGGGTTTGCAGGCAAAAGCGTGCTGGTTTCGTGAGGGAGCCTGCGACCGTTCGGCCCAAATCAGAGGGTCTCGCGAGCGAGCTGTCCGGCAATGTTGCTGACCTCCCTCGACCGGCGCGTTCTTGACACCCTGCGCAGCAAGGAACTGAGGCGGCCAAGCCCGGGTCCACGTATCGCCGTCGTCGCCAACTGCCAGAGCTTCGGCATCGCTTATGCCATGAAGCTCCTCAATATTGATGCGACTGTTCACCGCTTTCCCATCCTGTTCAAGTCCTGGGCGAGCGGTAAGATGCTGGCGCGGGCGCTGAGGCTCTACGACTATGTTTTCTTCCAGCCGTTCGGCCCCGGCTATGTGCGGGGTGGCGCGTGGGAACCGATTGTCGCGGAACTCAAGAATCCGATCTTGTTGCCGACCCTCGTCTTCACCGGTTTCCATCCCGATCAGGTTTATGTCACCGACCGCGTTAAGAACATTCAGCTCGCGGAGGGGCCGCTTGGTCCGTATAATTCGGCGCTTGCATTCTTCGCCTATCGCGCGGGATTGCCGATCGAAGCCGCGCTGCGCTTGTTCAACCGCGAGGTTTTCGACACCGTCGGTTACTTCGACATGTGGAATGATGCCGTCGCTGCGCTTGTCGAAGAAGGACTGAACTTCTCGCTTGATTTCAGAGAAGACATTCTGCGCTGGACGCGCCGCGGCTGTTTCATGTATTCACCCATTCATCCGAAGCCGCTGGTATTTTTCGATTATGCGCGGCAGCTGATGCAGAAGACGGGCATCCCAATGCGGCCTGTCAATTTCGACCAATATGCCGTTGACGATTTGGCGCGCGGCGCCGTTTACCCGGTTTATCCCGAAATAGCCGATCACTACGGCATTCAGGGCAGCTATGTCTTCAAGGCCGGGAAGCATTCGTTCGAGCTCGGGCTCGGCGAGTTCTGGGACCTGCGCGGCTTTGTGACAGAGTTGTACCGCGTGTATGCCAAATATCGGCCGGAGCAGCTTTCGAACGACCGGGTGGAAGCCTGGCTCGCGGATCGAGAGGTCTCCTCGTATCTGCGCGATCTCGCGGAACCCCGTGCCGCGACGGGAGCGAACGAGAGAGTCATATTCCCTGGATCTATCCGTCTCGCCACGAGCGCAAGCGCCAGCTAGCGCGGCCCGCCGACGTCGGTGCGCTCGCATCCATAAGCTGGCGCGCGGGGTCGCTCTGCGATCGCGCTCATGCGGAGTTTCGCCGACGCTCCCGCCCCTGATCCGCGCGACGGCTGCCTGACTGCTTTAAGGCGCCCTCAGCTCGGCCATATTTCGCCCATTTGTGTCTCTACAGCGACACCCGTCCGGAAACCGCAGCGGACGGCCAGATCGTTAACGACGCGTTAGAGATTTTCGGCCACCTTTACTTTTACCATTGCCAAGCGGCGGCAAGGGGCAGGAGCCGAGAGTCCAGTTGCAGCAGAGCCTCTCTCGGTCCGTTTTCAGGTTTGCGCGTTTTTCCGCCTGGGTGGGACCACTGGCGGCGCTCTTCACGGCTCTGATCCCGGGCACCACTGAGACCTGTATCGCAAACGGCGATACCCGCACGATCCACCTCTTCCATTCGCACACGAAGGAGACGATCGCCGCGACCTACCGGGTCAATGGCCAGTACGATTCCGCCGCCCTCGAGAAGCTGAACTGGTTCCTGCGCGACTGGCGCACCGACGATCCGACAAAGATGGATCCGCGCCTCTTCGATGTCGTCTGGGAAACCTATCGCACAGCCGGCGGTAACACGTCGGAAGACCCGGTCGTCGTCGTCTCGGCTTATCGCTCGCCGAAGACCAACGCCATGCTGCGCCGCCGCTCCCGGGCGGTGGCCGAGCATTCGCAGCACATGCTCGGCAAGGCCATGGATACGACCATGCCGAACATGTCGATGGAGAAGGTCCGCGAGATCGGCATGAAGCTGCAGCGCGGCGGCGTCGGCTATTATGGCGCCTCGAATTTCGTGCATCTCGACGTCGGCAGCGTCCGCGCCTGGCCGCGCATGTCCTATGATCAGCTCGCTCGGCTCTTTCCCGACGGCAAGACCGTGCATCTCGCCGCCGACGGTCGCACGCTTGCCCGCTACGATGAGGCGCGTGCCGAAATCGAGGCAACCGGCGGAATCGCGCAGGATGCACCGAGGGGCGGCAAAGGCTTCTTCGCCTTTTTGTTCGGCGGGGGCCGCGACGAAGAGGACGACGCGGAGGCGCCGGCGCAGCGCCGCGGCTGGGCGGGCAACCGCACGCAGGTCGGCGCCGCGCCCTCGCGTGGTGCGCCGGTCCAAGTCGCCGCGGCCGAGCCTGAAGATGGCGGTCGGAACCTGTTTGTCGCGCAAGCCTACCGCTCGGACACGCCGCGTCCGGTCCAGCAAGCCGAGCGCAATCTCCCGCGCGGCGAGACCTACATGTCACCCGCCGCTGCAGATGCGCAGACCAGCGGCAAGGTGGCCGCACTTGAGCAGAAAGAGCCTGCAGCCGGCGACCTCAATCGAGAGCCGGCGATCGATCTGCCGCTGCCGCCACGCCGGCCCAATGAGTTAGCGACCGCCTCCATCCCCCTGCCGCCGATCCGTCCGGTCCAGGCCGCGGCTGTGATCTCGGCGCCCACCGCACGCGTGGCCGCTTATGCGGCCAGCACGCCGCTTGATGGCGGCGCGCTCCGAAGCTTCATGGAAGCGGCACAAGGACCGCGCGCGCCACGGAACGCAGCCTTGCCAAGCATCATCACCGAGGGCCCCTCAAAGCCGGAGGCGGGGAACCAAGCCATGGCGCTCGCCTATGCGCCGGCGGGAGGCGCGACGCCTGGCCTGCGGGCAGTTGCCCTCGGACGTCCCTACCTCGCGAAAGAAGCCACCGGACGTGCAAATTTCGTCGCCGCCCGGCTTGATCGTTCGAACTTCCGAGCGCTCACCGGCCACAAGTCCGTAGCGCGTATGACGACCCAATCCGTCCTCGGCCCGGCAGCGATCGCACCGCGCGCTGCTTCGCGCGCCGATCTCGATCTCCTCGCCGCCACGCCGTCCGGCGGTTATGTGACCGGCTTCAGTCGCATCGCGACAGACTTGCCGATAAACGCATTCGTGGTGCCCGCGCTTAACATCGCGCGGGCGACGGTAAACTAAGCCGGTTCAGCTCAAACCTTCAGCCTTCAAGGCTTCCTGCACTTTCGGGCGTGCGCCGACGCGCTCGAAATACGTTTTCAGATTGCCGAATTTCGACATGTCGAGCTTCAATGCCTGCGCCCAGCGCAGCATCACGTAGAGATAGGCGTCGGCGACGGTGAAGTGGTCGCCCATGAGATATTGGGTCTTCGCCAGCTTCTCATCGACGTAGGCAAGCTTGCCGGCAAGATTTTCCTTCGCGACCGGCTTGTAGTCATCGGGCGTGTTCGGCCGGAACAGCGGACTGAAGTTCTTGTGCAACTCGGTCGAGATGAAGTTCAGCCACTCCATCAGCTTGTACCGCTCTTTCGTGCCGGCCTTCGGTGCGAGCTCGCTGCCGGGTGCGAGATCTGCGATATATTGCACGATCGCTGGACCTTCGGTCAGCACATCGCCTTCATCGGTCTTCAGCGCCGGCACGGCGCCCTTCGGATTGATTTCGCGATAGTCGCCGCCGCTTTTGGTCGTCTTTGCCTTGAGGTCAACCTGTTCATAGTCGGCAGCGACACCGCCTTCGAGCAGCGCGATGTGTGGCGACAGCGAGCAGGCGCCGGGTGCGAAATAGAGCTTCATGTGTCCTCCCGTGGAACGCGGTGATTGGCGCCGCAATAGCGCAAGGCGCGGGGCGTGTCAGCCACCCACAGATGCGCCGGCACGAAGGCAGCTCTGCGCCAGCGCCTGGAAGGCGCGTGCGCGATGCGAGAGCGCGCACGAGCCGTCGGGTGGGATTGCGTGCTTTTCGACCGACATCATCTCGCCGAAGGTCTTGTCGTGTCCTTCCGGCAGAAAAATCGGATCGTAGCCGAAGCCTTTCGTCCCGCGCGGCGGAAAGGTAAGTTCGCCTTCGACGCGGCCTTCGAATTCTTCGAGATGTCCGTCGGGCCAAGCGACACAGAGCGCCGAGACGAAGGCGGCGCGAAAGGGCGGCATCGCCGCGCGCGCCTTGAGTTCGGCCTCGACCTTATCCATCGCCGCACCGAAATCGCGCGCTTCGCCTGCCCAGCGCGCGGAGTAGATGCCGGGCGCTCCA
>JAFAVH010000182.1 GCA_019242655.1 Methylobacteriaceae bacterium | reverse complement strand
CGCGCGAGCGCAAACATCATCGCGACCGCGTGCTCGGCGGTTGTGATCGAATTGCCGAACGGCGTGTTCATGACGATCACACCCTTCGCGGTCGCCGCTTGTATGTCGACATTGTCGACGCCGATGCCGGCGCGGCCGATCACCTTTAGGTGCGACGCGTTTTCCAGAATTTTTGATGTGACCTTCGTCGCCGAGCGAATGGCGAGACCATCATAGTCGCCGATGATAGCGGCGAGCTTGTCTTTGTCCTTGCCGAGATCGGGCTGGAAATCGACCGTAACGCCGCGCTCCTTGAAGATTGCGACGGCGGCGGGAGAGAGAGCATCGGAGATAAGAACACGAGGAGACATGGGATCGATCCGTGGGAGAAAATATCTCGCGAAACGCGAGGCGATGGAAGGAAGCGCTCTCATTCCCCCGGGGAAGGTGTCGAGCGCAGCGAGACGGATGGGGTTCAAGAATTAAATGAACCCCACCCCGATCGCTTTGCGATCGACCCTCGCCTTCGGGGAGGGAGGTTCATTACGCTGCCTTTGGCAGCGAGGCCTTTGCCTGTGCATAGGCCCAATCGAGCCAATGCGTCAGCGCTTCAACGTCGGTGCGTTCGACAGTCGCGCCGCACCAGATGCGCAAACCCGCCGGTGCATCGCGATAAGCGCCGATATCGTAGGCAACGCCTTCTTTCTCGAGCCGTGTCGCCAGCTCCTTCGCGAACGCCGCCTGCGCGTCTGCCGAGAGCGCCGTCACCGAGGGATCGACGACCTTCAGGCAAACGCTGGTGTTGGAGCGCGTCGCGGGATCCTTGGCGAGAAAATCGATCCAATGCGTCTTCGCCACCCAATCGGCGATGACCTTCGTGTTGGCATTGGCACGCGCGATCAGCGCATCTATTCCGCCGAGCGACTTCGCCCAATTCAGCGCATCGAGATAATCTTCGACGCACAGCATCGAGGGCGTATTGATCGTCTCGCCCTTGAAGATGCCGTCGATCAGTTTGCCGCCTTTGGTCATGCGGAAAATCTTCGGCAACGGCCAGGGCGGCGTGTAGGTCTCAAGCCGCTCGACGGCACGCGGCGATAGAATGAGCATGCCGTGGGCCGCCTCGCCACCGAGCACCTTCTGCCAGGAGAAGGTCACGACATCGAGTTTCGTAAATTCGAGCCGCTGCGCGAACGCGGCGGATGTCGCATCGCAGATCGTCAGTCCCTTGCGACCGTCCTTGATCCACTCGGCGTTTGGCACGCGTACGCCCGACGTCGTGCCGTTCCAGGTGAAGATCACGTCGTGATCGAAGTCCACACTGTTCAAGTCGACAATGTCGCCGTAATCGGCCTTGAGCACGCGCGCATCTTTGAGCTTCAGCTGCTTGACCGCGTCAGTGACCCAGCCCTCGCCGAAGGATTCCCACGCGAGCACGTCGACGGGCCGCGCACCGAGGAGCGACCACATTGCCATTTCGACCGCGCCGGTATCGGAGGCCGGTACGATGCCGATGCGATAATCGGCCGGCACCTGCAGCACCTCGCGGGTAAGCGCAATTGCCTGCTCCAGCTTCGACTTGCCGGCTTTGGCACGATGCGAGCGGCCGAGCGGCGCATTTTTAAGAATTTCGGGGGTCCAGCCGGGGCGCTTCGCACAAGGGCCGGAAGAAAAGCACGGGTTCGCCGGCCGCGTGCCGGGCATAGTCGCAGTCATGATCCATCCTTTCAGATGGGCGCCTCTCGTTGGGGAGAGGTGTCCCGCTGACGGCGATACGCTGCGCGGTCGGTTGGGTCAAGAGCGTTGCCGCAGGGTTGATAGGAGTCAGAGGCGTAGCTAAATGAGGCGGGCTTTTCCCGCCGAAGCAGGTCACATGCGCGCGATTCTCGATCTCATTCTGTTGATTTTACAGCTTTATACTTGGGTGGTGATCGCCACCGCGATCCTCTCATGGCTGATCGCGTTCGATGTCGTGAATTTCCGCAGCGATTTTGTTCGCGCGGTGTGGAACACGCTGAACGCTCTCACCGAACCGATACTGCGGCCGATTCGCAACGTTCTGCCGAATTTGGGTGGGCTCGACATTTCACCGGTCATTCTCTTGCTGCTGATCTTCTTCCTTGAGCGCGTGATCGCTTATTACCTCTATCCCTTGGCGATCTCTTATTAAGCGGCATTGAACCTGCATGCGCGAGGCTAGCAGGACAGGAGCAAAGACCAGCGCCGGAAATTTTTTCGAGGATTTCCGCCTCGGTGAGGTGATCCGCCACCCGACGCCGCGCACGGTAACCTCAGCGGATGCAGCGCTCTACACCGCGCTCTACGGCTCGCGATTCGCGGTCCAATCGTCCGATGCATTTGCGCAATCGATCGGCTATCCGAAGAGTCCGATCGATGATCTACTCGTCTTCCACATCGTGTTCGGCAAGACGGTACCGGACATTTCGCTGAACGCAGTCGCCAATCTCGGCTACGCCGATTGCCGGTTCTTAAAGCCGGTTTCTTCCGGCGACACGCTGTCCGCCACGTCGGAAGTCATCGGGCTCAGGGAGAATTTGAACAAGCAGACCGGAATCGTCTACGTCCGCTCACGTGGATCAAACCAGAACGGCGAGACCGTCCTTGATTACGTGCGCTGGGTGATGGTGCGCAAACGCAATTCCGCTGTGCCCATTGGCGAGGAAAAAGTGCCGCAATTGCCGTCGGCCCTCAAGGCAGACGAAATCGGCGCCGCGTGCCCGCGGATTGATGCAAAAGCCTATGATCGCGTGCTCGCCGGTTCCAAACACGTATGGAGCGATTATTCTGTCGGCGAAAAAATCGATCACGTCGACGGCATGACGGTTGAAGAAGCCGAGCATCAGCTCGCGACACGGCTCTATCAGAACACCGCAAAAGTGCATTTCAACCAATTTTCGGAAGGCCAAAGCCGTTTCGGCCGCCGGCTCGTCTACGGCGGTCATGTCATCTCACTTGCCCGTGCGCTGTCGTTCAACGGGCTCGCCAATGCATTTCATGTCGCCGCGATCAATGGCGGACGCCACGTTGCCCCGCTATTTGCGGGACTTACCGTTTTCGCCTGGTCGGAGATTCTCGACCTTGCCGAAATCCCCGGTCGCGGCGACGTCGGCGCGTTGCGCCTGCGCACCGTCGCGACGAAGGACCGGCCGTGCGCCGACTTCCCGGATAAGAGCGGCGATGCTTACGATCCGGCCGTGATCCTCGACTTGGATTATTGGGTGCTGAT
>JAFAVH010000111.1 GCA_019242655.1 Methylobacteriaceae bacterium | reverse complement strand
CGACGCTCTTCCGATCTTGCTCAATCAAACCGGCGCGGCGGTGCAGGTCATCTTCATAACGATGGCCGTCTATCTCGCGATTTCGTTGGCGACTTCGGCGGTGATGAACTTTTATGCGCGCCACACCGCGATCCCGGAACGCTAAGCAATGAGCGCTATCCAGGATTCGCTCGACGAGACGTTCTTTGTCCGTACGGAACCCGCGCCCGAGCAGCCGCCGCCGCTCGCGGTCGGCGGTATCGTCGGCTGGGTCCGCATCAATCTCTTCGGCGACATCTGGACCGGCATTCTGACGCTGGCCGCGGCGGCAATCGCCATCTGGTTCGGCGTCGATATTGTGAGTTACATGATCATCGATGCCGTTTGGTCGGCGCCGGACGGTGCTGCGTGCCGCGCGCCAGGTGTGGGCGCTTGCTGGGCTTATGTCTGGCGCAAGCTGCCGTACTTCGTCTACGGCTCTTACCCGGTCGATGAACGGTGGCGCGTCGATGTCACTCTCGCGATCGGTGCGGTGCTCATCGCCTGGTTGTTGTGGCCTTCGTCGCCGCGCAAAGGCCTTGGCGCGCTTCTGTTCTTTATCGTCTATCCCGTCCTTGCATTTGTGCTGCTCTACGGCACATCCGCGCTTGGCCTCGTACAAATCCCGACCAACCTTTGGGGTGGCATTTTCGTCAGCCTGCTCGTTGCCCTTCTCGGCATGGTTTTCTCGCTGCCGGGCGGCGTGCTGCTCGCGCTCGGCCGCCGTTCGCGGCTGCCGGCAGTGCGGCTTCTTTCCATCGGCTTTATTGAGTTCGTGCGCGGCGTGCCGCTGATCACGGTGTTGTTCATGGCGAATACGATGTTGCCGCTGTTCGTGCCGGAGCAATTTTCGCCCGACCGCCTGGTGCGGCCGCTGATCGGTGTCGCGCTCTTCGCCTCGGCCTATATGGCGGAGGTGATACGCGGCGGTCTCAACGCAATTCCGCGCGGGCAATTCGAGGCCGCGCAGGCGCTCGGCCTTCGCTATCCGCAGATGATGCGATTGATCGTGTTGCCGCAGGCGCTGACGATCGTCATTCCGGGCATCGTCAACACGTTTATCGGTCTGTTCAAAGATACGACGCTTGTCGCGATCGTTGGCATTTTCGATTTCCTGCGGACCGTCGACACCGCGCGTCTCGATCCGGAATGGGCCGGCCCGACGATTTCGACGACCGGCTATCTCTTCGCCGCGATGTTTTATTTCGTGTTCTGCTTTGGGATGTCGCGCTATTCGCTGGCGATGGAGCGGCGGCTCTCGGCGGGCCGCAACCGGTAAGTTTGCTCGCGCGCGGGCGAGAGCCAGCGCCGCATCGGCGCTTCATAGAAGCGGAACGTGAAGAGCGCGAGCGGAATGGTAAGCGCGATCGTCGCCGCAGTCAGAGCGGTGCAAGCGGGCAATCCTGCCATGCCGATCGTATTGATGGCTTCTGCGACGATCAGCATGACCAATGCATGCAGCATGTAGACCGAATACGACGCGTCGCCCAGCGCGGGAAAAGGTGAGCGCGTCAGGAAGCTCGTCGCGCCAGTGCGCTCGGCAAGCGCGATCAGTCCGATGAGAGCCGGAAAGAGGGCAATCGAAAGGGCGGCGGGAGCCGGCGAGAGCATGAGCAGTATGAGCGCAAATGCGCCGCCATAGACCCAGTTCCACGAGAGTCGCCGAGGCGGAAGCCGCTCGACGATAACGCAAACGGCCATCCCGGCGACGAAACTCGGCAGCGCGCGAAGCATGCCGAAATCGAAGGTCGATCGCGTCCAATCCCGCAAACCGAGCGCATCGCGGACTGTTGCCAGCATTAGCGCGAAAGCAATCGCTGTTACGATCGCACCACGCGGGCCGATGCGTATGACGAACGCCGCGAGCGTGGGGAACAGGAGATAGAGAAACCATTCCGCCGAGATCGACCACGAGGGGAAATCCAGCGACAACGTTTGTGTCACGCCGAACGAATGCAGCAGCATGAGATTGGGCAATGCCATCGACGGATCAAGGACTGGCGCGATCCGCTGCGCCATGAGCTTGCCGGCGACAGCAAACCCGAGCGCGGCGAACACAAGCACCGTTAGCGCATGCAAGGGATAGATGCGCGCAAGCCGCTTTTGCAGAAAACGCAGATAGTCGTGACCCGTTGCAATCGCGCTGCCATGCGCATGCATGAGCACGAAGCCCGAGAGCGCGAAGAAGAAGTCGACGCAGAGACGGAAATTGTCGAACGCGGTCACATGCGCGTTCCAGCCCATCGCGTCGGCATAGATCGCGCAATGATGCAGCACGATGCCGAGCGACGCGATGAAGCGGAACGCGTCGAGTGCGAAATATCGTCGATCCGGCTGGTCCACCCGGGCGAGGGTAGACAAGCCGGGTTAAGGCCGGGGAAACGCGATCCCGCTTAACGGCAGGGTCGGCACCGGCAGCCCCAAGGTCCGCAGGCCCGGACGTAGCCCGGCGGGCAATATGGACCCCAGCCTTGGCATGCAGCCTGGTGGCGAGGCGTGTAATTGATGTCGGCGGGCACGCCCGGCGTTCCCGGCCCGCTGAGCGCATAGGCGCTCCAGGACGGGGCGCAGAGCGCGGCGGCGGCAATAATTGTAATGGCAAGTTTGCGCATTCGTATCTCTCCCTAGAGGCAACCAGCGCGAGCCTAGCCGATCCAGCTTCGAACGCAATCAGAGCCGCAGCGGCAGGGTCACCCAGCGCGGCTTGCCGGACGCGCTCTTCGCAAAGACGAGCGCATTGCGGTGCCCGCCATTGCACCGGTCGAGCAGCTTCTTCTCCAACTCCGCCACGGTGTGCACATCATCGAGTTGCACTTTGAGGATGACGTCGCCCGGCCGGAACTTGGCGCCGCTCGCCGCCGTATCGTCAACGACGTTGGTCACGATCGGGCCTGTCGGGTCGCTGTCCATCATGTATTTCATCTTCAGATCGGGGGAGGGATCGACGACGTCGAAGCCGAAATCCCGTATCTTGGTGAAGAGTGGTGGCCGCGTCATTTCGCTCGTGTAGGCGATCCACAATTCCTGCGGCCATTCCTTTACGGTTACATTCGCCGTCACGTTCGCGCCGTTGCGCCAGACGCGGAGCTGCAGCGTCCGGCCGATCGCCATGGCGATGAGGCGATTGAGCGTGCGGTAATCGTTGATGCGCTGATTGTTGTAGCCCTCGATCACGTCGCCGATCCGGATGCCGGCCTCGGCCGCGGGACCGCCCGGCGTCACCTCGGCGACGATCGCGCCGCTGCTCGGCGGGAGCGCCAGCGCGTCGGCCATTTCGGTTGTCAGCGTCTGGATGCGCATGCCGAGCCAGCCGAGATGCGGGCGGCCGTAATCGCGGATCTGCTCGACCAGGAAGCGCAGGTCGTTCGAGGGGATCGCGAAGCCGAGTCCGATCGAGCCGCTCGACGGCGAGTCCGAGAAGATCTGGTTGTTGATGCCGATCACCTCGCCGTTCATGTTGAACAGCGGGCCACCGGAATTGCCGTGATTGATCGCGGCGTCGGTCTGGATGAATTCATCATATGGCGTGCCGCTCAAATCGCGGTGCAGCGCGCTGACAATTCCCGACGTGACCGTGCTCGAGAGGCCGAGCGGATTGCCGATGGCGATCACGCGGTCGCCGACGCGCACCTTGTCGCTGTCGCCGACCCTGATCGCAGGCAGCGGATGGTCGACATCGATCTTGAGGATCGCGAGGTCGAAGGTCTGTCCCTTGCCGAGGAGCCGCGCCTGCACGGCGGTGCGATCCGAGAGCGTGACGGTGATCTCGTAGGCATTGTCGATCACGTGCCGGTTGGTGACGATGATGCCGCTCGGATCGGCGATGACGCCGGAGCCGACGAGATCGATGATGTGCGGGGCGTAACTGACGTTCTTGCCGTCGCCGCTCATCGTCTGCGCTTGGCCCATCCCTTTGATCGAGATGTTGACGACACTCGGCGCCACGCGCGCGACAAGATCGGCGAACGATTCGGGCTGCGCGCTGCTGACTGCGGAGGAGAGGGAGAGGCTCGCGAAAATCGCGACGAAGAGGGCGCGCCAGACGCGCATGCGCTTGCTCCAAAGAAGGCGAAAGCAAAAACGGCGGGACTAAGCGTCCCGCCGGGTTCACGTGTCTAAGAACTTACGCGTTCAGACTTGGTCGAGACCTTACTTCGCCGGATCCTTCGGCTTGCCGGAGACGAAGTTGCCGTTGCCTTCCGGCTTGCCGGCGACGAAGTTGCCCGAGCCTTCCGGCTTGCCGGCGACGAAGTTGCCGGAACCTTCCGGCTTGCCGGCGACGAAGTTGCCCGAGCCCTGCGGACCGGTGTTCGGCGTGCCGCCCGCGGTACCTTGGGCGAAGGCAGGTGCTGCCGCTACGAGACCGGCGGCGAGAAGCGCAAATTTGAGGGTCTTCATGTCCAATCCTCTTTCCGTTTACGCCGCACCGGCAAGAGTGCCCCCGGCGGCGGATGCCCTAACTTGGCGGGGCTCCTTCGCGGATTCAAGTCGCAAATGATGAAACATGGTCACAAAGCGTTTATTGCGTTTGAGTAACGGTGAATGCGGATGCGTGCTCGCTAAAATACAATGCTGCCGGGGAGTAGTATTCGGCGCGTTTCTTCTGCAAATAATGGGGCTCTCATCTGCAGAAGCAGCAGGCGAGCGCGGTATCTGGAATACCAGGACTGGCACAGACGCGCGTCATCCTTGTTGCGCAATGGATGCGCGATTGAGCATTTTCTGCGCATCAGCTTGTTCCGAAAACCGCTTTGCACTTTTCG